>JAEYUK010000118.1 GCA_023432655.1 Pseudomonadota bacterium
ATTCTAACCCCTTTGAGCTTTTATTAGCGACCATCCTTTCTGCTCAATGCACGGATGCTCGGGTCAATATGGTGACCCCGGCCCTCTTTAAAAAGTATCCAACTCCTCAAAAGCTCGCCAAAGCAAAACTCGAGGATGTGGAAGAACTCATTAAATCCATCAATTTCTTTCGAAATAAAAGTAAGAGCTTAATTGGCTGCGCCCAGATGTTAATGGAAAACCATCAAGGAGAAATTCCCAGAACCGTAGAAGAATTAAGCGAGCTTCCGGGAGTGGGACGAAAGACTGCCAACGTTGTTCTTGGAAATGCTTTTAACATCAACACCGGTATCGTGGTGGATACCCATGTGAAGCGAACCGCCCATCTTCTGGGGCTTACCAAGGAGACAGATCCCGTCAAAGTTGAAATGGATCTGATGAAACTCTTTCCTAATGAGACCTGGACTGATTTATCCCACCTTCTCATTTTTCTCGGACGCAGGACCTGCATTGCCAGACGTCCACAATGCGATCTGTGTAACCTAAAAGATGTCTGCAGTGCTACGGGAAAAGCCGGGAAAGCTCAGGGAAAAGTTCCTCCGGGCACCAAATCAAAGGCGGCCCAAAAATCGGCTCCACGGAAGTAACCTCTTTACCCTGTGAGTAAAATTTTAAACCGGCTTCTTGGCATAAAATCGTTCCGGCAGCGATATCCCATATACTTTTGGGTTTTAAGCTCACGACAAAATCTGACTGTCCCCGGGAAAGGCGAGCTAACTTATAGGCGATACTCCCAACAGGCGTGAGTTGAAATTCATCAGAGCCCTTGCCTGTAAAAAGACCTTTTTTCCACTCTGAGCGTGAGACTTCTCCCTGATAATTTTTTTTGGAACTGAAAGGCGCTCGACAGGCTTCCGTGTAGCACTCGTCCTTTAGTGGGTTAAAAACCCAGCCTTCGCCCTTGAAGTGATTATCCTCAAAAAGAGCTAAAGATACCGCCCACTCGTCACGGCCCTCAATATATTCGCGAGTCCCATCCAATGGATCCAAAACCGCCATTGGAAAACTCCAGTCTTGATACTTTTCTTCCGAATAAAAAGTATGCTGAGGGAAGAAGTTATCCACAATTTCTTCCACCAGTTCCGAAAGTTTGAGATCCAGCTCGGTCACCGGCGTGCCGTCAGCCTTGATTGTTATCTCAGCGCGAGGGAATTGAAGAACCAAAGATTTGATCTGAGGAATATGCTCAATCATAATTTTGGCCAAAGAATTTCTCAATAATTGTTTTTTATCCACAAAATAACCCTAGTTTTCCACAATTTTTTTTGTTTCCCCCTACCTGTGAGGTAAGAATATTTTAGCTCAATTTATAGTAATTTTAGTTACATAAAAAAGGGAACCCGAAGATTCCCTTACATTTGATTTTTTTTATAATAGTTGACCAGTTCAGTTTTCCCCAAAAACTATTAACTGGCCTCGTACATCGCTAGCATTTCTACCCAACCATCCTCAGCAATCGAGAGAGCAAAGATTCCATCTACAGAAGAGTTCTGCTCTGAAACCACATCCGTCACAAGCTTCACGCCGGCCTGGTCGACATAGACAAAAGGTTGTTCGGAATTTGGGATAGAAGGAGGCGAGAAATGGGAATAACAGGATGAAAAGTCTTTGAACACAGTAGCGGTTAAGGGTGCCTTGTACAAAAGTCCTCCTTGATCGCGATGAAGAGATCCATTCTCTTCTCGGTATTAGAAATAGTGTACCAAGTCACCGTCATACGCTGCAAAATAATTCTGCAAAAAGTAAGTAAATCTAAGATCTTAACCTATTTCTCACGATTAATAAGATCAACTATATCCGGAGGAGATTGATAGAAATTATAGAGAATGCGGATTCTTCCCTCAAAATGGGAATCCAGAAGACAGACTAGAACGTAAACCACGTAGATAAAGTTCCTCCGAGAGCGCAGACGAGAGATCGATTGGAAAATCCACTCCAAGGGCAAGACTGATAGAAAAACTATAAACCACATAAGTCCGAAACTGTGCACGAGATCTTTTTCAACCGCAAAAGCTAAAACCAGTAAGCAAAGAATGAGGACTGATAATTCTCTTAAACGACGCATATCTAGTGTTAAAGCGAAAAGAGTTTTACGCTTAGGCTTAAACACCATAATGAGCATGCTAATGAGCCCAAAAACCGACAAAGCGTAAAAGGCTTTCCGTTTAATCACGACTGACAGGTAAGTAGTGAACTGCTTCAGCGTCAGGGTTTCTTCAAAAAACCTTAGATCCACATGAGTGATTAAAGTGATGAGAATTAAGAATAATCCCAGGGAAGTGTATTTTACGAACTGACCTCGATACCAGGGCGTGTTCTCATTTAAGAAAGAAAAATAGAGAAGCCCTAATCCAACTGGAAAGAGGACCGCGAAATTGTAATTTAAAATCACACCTGAGTAACAAAGCAGTCCAAACATCAAACCCGAACGATAGGTGGAGCTTTTGATACACCAAAGTATCGACCACACCCATAAGACCGAGAAGCAGGTTGAAACAGACAAGTAAGGGTCTTTTTTTAGATATAAAGAAAAAGACCAAGTCGAAACAAGCGCAAACAACCCTAACATTGAAAGTCTGCGGGAAAGGAAGAAACGCATGATTCCGTAGAAGGCCAGAAGATAGAGCCCGAAACTTACGAAATAAAAATGCATGTTCCAGCCTAGATTAACCAGGTGAGGAAATCTTTTAAACGGAAAGAAATTCATCTGGAAGTAATTCCAGAGTTGTCCGTGCATCTTCTCTTCCGGATCGACAATCAACTTCAGGGTTTCCAGATTATTAAGAAAAGGAAAGCTCGGCATACTGGTCAGAAACATCGCGAGAGTCAGAAATAAGACAGTCTTCTCAAAAGAGTCGAGATACTTATACTCCGTAAATTGAGTGGAAACTGATTCCTCAATAATTTTTCCTCGGGTAGGCCAGGAATAGAACAGACCTAGCACCACAAAAAAGCCCCAGAAAAAATGCCGGACAATGCTCTCGGGAATAAACGACATGATGTTAAACACCAAAACCATGGTGGCGTTTCCGATAATCACCCGATAAAGAACGCGGTCAATGCTGGAATTGGCGCGAAAGTAAATTTTCAACCGGTGATCGATCTCTTTGCCTAAAAGGTACCACTGGCCCGCCATGAACAAGAGATAGGCCAGCATAAGAAGGGATTGGGTGAAGAGGTTAATCTCTAAAATCTTATGGACCCAAACCGGTAAAAGGAGAAACGAGAAATAGATAAGCAGTCGATTTATAAAGAATTTCGACTTGGCCCAGATAATATTTGAGTTTTTCGCTAAAGCTTTTTCCATAATATCCGATCAGAATAGTGGAGCTTTATAAAAAGCCTCCAGACCCTAGACTAGATTCGAAAAAGAGAGGAGGAGTTGTTCACCTTCTCTCTTTTTCTCTTTCCACAAGCAATAATCGTAGCTCACTTTCTTCCCACTTGCGACAACAATGTCCCGTGCTACTCTTATATTGGGTTCACATGATGTAAACCCGACTCCAATCGTCCGCTAACTTTCATGGAGGAAAGATTTGGGGATCTCGTTCGGCTCCATTAATTCTGGTCTCCCTAAAGACATCGTTCAGCAAATCATTGAAGCTGAGAAGATTCCTATTAACCAAATGGAAGCCCGAAAAGGCAAAATCGAAAATAAAAAAGCGCTCGTCCAACAGCTCACTAGCCTGGTGGAAAATATGCGCGGTGAAGTTTTAAAAAATAAAAATGCCAGAAGCTTACGAGAGCTTGCTATTAATACCGGAGACGCTACTAATATCGCAGTGACTGCTGATAAAAACGTGGCGGAGCCAGGGAAATATCAACTGGAAGTCGTTCAGCTGGCCCAAAAATCATCCACTATCAGTAATGGCGTTGAAGACAAGGATAAAACCTATGTCGGAGTTGGCTACATAAAAGCTGTTCTCCCCAACGGAGACAAAAAAGAAATCTATGTCGATGAAGGCCACGCGACACTCTCAGGCATTGCCAAACTCATCAATGGCGACAGTGAGCTGGGGATGCGTGCCACCGTTGTGAATGACGGTAAAGACTCTGATGAACCATGGAGACTGATGCTTTCCATGTCGGACACCGGTGACAACAACAAGGTAGAATTTCCTTACCTTTACCTGGTTGACGGGGAAGTTGATATTTATTTTGACCAGGAAAGACCAGCGCAGGATGCTAAGGTTAAGCTTGATGGCTTCGAAATCGAAGTACCAACTAACAAGGTAACTGACCTTATTCCGGGTGTAACGATTGACTTAAAAAAAGCCAAACCAGGTGAAGAACTCAGTATCGAAATCACCGAAGATATTCAAAAGATCGGGGGGAAGATTAGTAGCCTCGTGGATAACATCAATAATGTTTTAAAGTTCATTAAGGAACAAAACACTCTTGATGAAAAAACCGACACATCTCAAACTCTCGGTGGTGACCTGACTCTAACCACCATAGAAAGCCGGATTCGTACTGCTGTTTTCACTAACATTAATACCGATGCAGGCCCGATGAGAATGGGTGATCTCGGAATCACTTTCCAACGTGACGGTCTTTTGAAGTTCGATCAGGCCAAATTCGAAGCAGCTTTGTCTAAGAACTATAAAGCCGTGTCACAAACTTTAACCGGTAAGTATTCACTGGAAGGTGGAAAATCCAACGGCTTCATCGATATCTTAGATGACACCGCTAAAGTTCTCCTAAGCCAGCCCAATGGTGTTCTGACGACCCGCAAGGGCGGTTTACAGAGTCAGATCAACCAGATTGACCGACAAATTAATACCAGACAACGACATATCCAGCAGAAAGAAGAAGTTCTCAAGGCCAAATTTGCCCGACTAGAAGAGACCATCTCTAAAATTCGCGGTCAGGGTGCTGGGCTTGCAGGATTTGCCGCTCCTCCGGGAGCAATGCAATTGTGATAAAATTATAAGCGACATAGGAGGAGGGATCCCATGAGCTACGGTTTAGGTGCATACAAAAAAACTTCAGTTGAAACGGCCAGTAAAGAGCAAATCTTGTTAATGCTTTATCAAGCAGCAATTAAGAATTGTAAAAAAGGCATTGAAGCCATTGAACAAAACAATATTGCGAAGAAAGGTGAATACATCGGTAAGATGCAGGACATTGTGGTTGAGCTTTCAAACAGCCTCGACTTCGAAGTCGGCGGAGATGTGGCCAAAGAACTGGCTTCTCTCTACGACTATCTTCTCTATTCGAGCACTCAGGCCAACATTAAAATCGATAAGACTCATCTGGAAGGATGCTTGAAAGTTTTAAACACTCTTTATGAAGGTTGGACAGAAGCGATTAAAAATTTAAAAACACAAGCTACGACCAACACTAACAAGAGTGCTTAATGGAAAAACTCATCCTCCTCTTTGAAGAGTTTATTATGAAGGCCATCACTATGACAGAAGGAGTGCTGGCCCGTGATTTCACAGAAGAAATAGATTTTGATCAATTCACAGCAAACCGTGAACGATTATTCAATGTGATTGAAAAGATCTCGGAGCAAATCCTTTGGGATGATGTTACGATCGAAGAAAGAAATGAGCTCAACCGCCAGGTTGAATACATTAAAAAACTTGATGAAAAACTTTTGACAAAACTCCAGGAACACCGCGAAGAAATCCGGAGTGAAATTGAAAAGACAGTTCGCCAAAAGGATAACATCAAGGGCTACAACTTAAGCGATGTAAAATAAGTGAAAAATATACTGATCATTCAGCGAGATGAGGCTTATTTTCTTTATGAGACGATCCAGGTCCTGGAGAAAAATTCTCACTTTCTGAAAGATTATTCGGTGACCCTCCTGGTTCATGAAAGTTCATTCAACGAAGTTTACAATAATTCCAGTCCTATAATAAAAGGCATCACCTGGAATGAGTCAGAAGTTCTAAAAACCCACTATGATCTCTCAGTAAATCTCTCCTTGAAAGAAGAAAATTGGGATTTACATGGAAGTATCAACTCTCACCAAAAAATTGGTCCTTATAAAAAGGATGACCAAGTCATTGTTAAAGATTTGTGGTC
>JAEYUK010000166.1 GCA_023432655.1 Pseudomonadota bacterium
CTATCTCACTCAGTTAAAAAGTGATTTCACCTCAGTAAGACCTTTAAGGCTTCACGTGAGTCAGGAACGGCTCTCCTTTGAGAAGGCCCTTGAACGATTTGCTCAAAAACTTGATGAACGTCAGGACGAATTTAAAAATTCTCCGGATACCAAAATCCTCTGCAGTTCTGTGCCTGAACTCATCGTTGGTACGGTTAAGGAAAATACCACAGCGGAAGCCGTGAACGCTTTGGAGGAAGCAGAAAGAGGACTGGTTAAGAGCTGGTGGGGGAAACAATCTCTCGCCCTTTATCGTGTCTCTATACTTCTTAAGGCTTCCGACCTCATGCTTTTAAGAAGGAATGATCTCTCGGCACTGATAGTATATGAGTCTGGTAAGACCATGAATGAGGCCCTGGCCGATGTGGATGAGGCCATTGACTTCATCAACTTTTATTGCCGTCAGGAAATCAATCTTCAGCTTTCAGGGCAGAAGTATACAAATCGCGGAGTTTTCTCAGTCATTTGTCCTTGGAACTTTCCTTTGGCCATCCCTTGCGGGATGACGGTTGCTCCTTTAGTTGCAGGGAATGCAGTTGTGTTAAAACCTGCGGAACAGACCCCTCTTATTGGTATTGAACTTTATAACCTCTTGATTGAGGCCGGAGTTCCGAAAGAGATTTTCCAACTCATATTGGGAGATGGGGAAATTGTTGGAGCGCCACTTGTGACTCATCAAAAAACGGCCGGTGTCGTCTTCACAGGTTCTAAAAACGTAGGCCAATGGATTTACCGCCATGGTGCTCAGGAACTCATCCAGCATTATAATCACCAGATTCCCATGCAGAAGAAAATCATCACAGAGATGGGCGGGAAAAATGCCATCATTGTGACCAATAACTGCGAACTAGATGAAACCATTTCGGGCATTCTTGCCTCCGCCTTTGGTCACTCCGGACAAAAGTGTTCGGCGGCTTCACGGGTGATCGTTCATAAAGAAGTAAAAGACGCTTTGGTGACTAGGTTAGTTTCTGCCATCCGTGATCTTAAAGTTGGCGAGGCATTGGATCCGTCAACGGCCGTGAATCCCCTGATCACTGAAGCTGATCAGGCAAGAGTAAGGAAGGCGGTAGAAGAGGCCAAAGAAGAGGCGATCCGCTCCCAGGGTAAAATTTTGATCGACCGATCATTTGAAAAATTGCCTGGTTTCTGTGTGGGGCCTGCTCTCTTTGAACTCCCAATTAATCAGGCGCGGAAGAAAGAGTCCTGGGCCCAGCGTGAAATTTTCGGGCCAGTTATTCACTTAATGGAATACGAGTCTATGGTGGAGGCTGTGGAACTCTTTAACGGCACGGAATATGCTTTAACCGGCGGGGTCTATTCTCAGTCACAAGATGACATTGATTTTCTTTTGAAGTTTTTACGGGCCGGAAACCTTTACGTGAACCGGACCTGTACTGGTGCCCGTGTGGGAATTGAGCCATTTGGTGGCTTCAAGCTCTCAGGAACCGGGCCTAAGGCCGGGGGGATTGATTATCTAAAAGAATTCCATTTCTTGCTGACTCAACAAGAGTCACCATGTGTGGACCCTAAATGGGTGACTAAGAGTGGACATGAGTTACCTGTGCCAAGACCATCTCTTATCTCTGTAGCGGGGAGAGTGGCCCGTTTTGAAAGTTTTGCCCGATCTTTTCTTGAGCAGTACGAGCTCTTCATGGGCACCGTTAATGAAAAAGATAAAGGTCATTTAACGACATTCCTAGATTGGACAAAAGAAAATCTTGAAAACTATCTGCATGGAAAACACTTGAACGTCATGATTCCGGGACAGCTAAGTTATAACGATAAGTCTTTAGTTAAAGAGTCTGGTCTTTTCGTGGTAGTGGCCCCTAGACCAAGTGTTAAGTCGATTCATTATCTCTTTAGTGCACTCGCCCTTGGTTCAGGTGTATCCATTGCCTGTGTGACTGAGGAAGCTTATAAGACATGGAAAGGCATCCTGGAGCTGGCCTGGAAGGCCGGATTCTCAAAGTCTAATATCGATTGCGCGCTTACTTCTCCTGAGAAGCTGAATAAACTTTTTGCTGAATCAAGATATAGCTTCGTATATGCCGGATGCTTAATTCAATTTCAGGCCCAGCTTTATAAAAATATAATCGACGGTGAGGCCTTATCAGAAACAATGCGGGCCATTCTTTCTGAAGCTGATGGAGTTTCCCTCCAGCACCCGACACATGTGTTAGATCAATTTGTGTGGGTTCGTTCTATGGCCATCAATACGATGAGGCATGGTGCTCCTTTGGAGTTAAATTAATGAGAGTCTTAGTTCTAGGTGCCGGTAGAATGGTCCAGGCCATCCTTTCAGGTTTTAAAAAAACAGAAAATCTTTCGGAGTGGGTGATTTATTCCCCCTCCGGAGTTTCGGCACAGAAGTTAGCGGGAAAAGTGGGAGCGAGGGTAACGACTGATCCCCTTTTGGTTAAGAATCCTGATTGGATTTTAGTTGGCTGTAAGCCTCAGCAGCTCTCTGATTTAGGAAAAACTTTACAAGGGGCTTTCAAGGAATCTCTTTTTGTCAGCATCCTTGCGGCCCTTTCCGAGTGTGATCAGTTAGAGAAACTGGGCGGAAAAGAACTCATCCGAGTTATGCCTAATTTGCCAGTCGAATTTAATGAAGGAATTTCCTTATTGGCCTCCACGTCCGGTCAGAGGAGACTCTCATCCATGCAATCTCTTTTCTCCAAACTTGGAACATCCTTAGTTGTCTCGGAAGATGAGTTGGAAGAGTTGACCCTTTTAACAGGGTCAGGTCCGGCATTTTTTTATGAATTTGCCAGGGATCTGGCCGGATCATTCACTTCTTTAGATGAAGTTAAACGGGAAGAACTTGTGAAGCAGGTTTTTAAAGGTGCCGCCCAAACTCTTGTTAAGAACTCAGAGTCACTGGAGGAATTAACTAGTAAAGTAACTTCTAAGGCCGGTGTAACTATCGCAGTTCTTACTTACTGGCGGGAAATAAACTTAAAAGAAAAACTCGTTTCAGCTATTAGCGCAGGGAAAAAGCGTGCTCAAGAAATTAGAACTATTCTTCGAAGCTAAAATCCACTTTTTCTTCATCCAAGGTCTTGTATAGGTCACTTTCACAAAAAGTGTCCTGGACATAACTTAAGCAGCGATTAATTTCCTTCTCATTTCTCTTCTTGTTAAGTCTTTCTTGCTGCTCTTTTGAAAGTTCAACCAAATGCTCTCTGAATAACTCATCAATATAGCCGCAGGTGCAGTTCTGGTTGCAGGTATTAATCATGTCGTTTACTTCCCGTGGATCATCGAGAAGGGCCTCCAGGTCATCTTGAACAATATCCATTCGTGGTCTGATGGTTCTCAATAGGAGTGCAGCTTCCTCAATGGTAGGTACGCATTTTAGAGGTGCCATTTCCTGGTCAAAAATTTTGGTAAGAAGCTGGGTGCCTAGAATAAGTTCCCCATGGGAGAATTCCCGGGGTGCCGGAGTCACGGTTTTTTCACTAACCACTTTTACAGGGGCGGTTGTACATGCAGTGACAAAGAAGAGTGGAAGCAAAAATTTCAGCATGGCCTGTTCATTTCCTACGATTTAGATGATGGTGAATCCTTGTGGTTCTTGCTGTGATTTTATCAGATGATTGTGCCAGCCAGTCAAGCGTATCGATGGTTGTCTCGGGATTAAATTCTGATTCAGTTTGGGATTTTTCCCATGATTCTCTGTTATCCACTATTGATGCAGGCATTCGGCTCGATTTTTTTGATTTCGCTTTATAAAGATGGGCCAGATGCTCGATGTTTTTTTCAAAGACATGGAATTCCCGAGTGGCAACCAGCCGCTGATACTCATTCTCAATTTCTTTCGAAGTAGCACTCAGGCCGTAAGTGGATAGTTTTAGTTTCTCATTGATTGAACTATAAGACAGCTGATGAACGGGGGACTTTTTCGAAAATTCATTTAAGCTTTTTTCAATTAACTCTGGGTAACTCACATGAAGATCTTGTATCTGGTCTTCCGCCTTTTGAATTTGAGAGCGCGCGGCCGTCAAATTTAAGTAGGTATAGCTTTTATAGATGTCCTTAATGTCGAGTTCTTGTAAGGAGTGATCAAACTTCTCCAGATTTTTCTGAGCAATGACTTGATAACTGTGTAAAGCGAAGAGTTTTTGTTTGATATCACGGTTAAGCGCCTCAATTTCCTCTAGGGTTTTATTATTCGATGGTTTTGAGGGCGAAGTTAAAAGTCCGGGATGAGGGCCATCGGCCAGAATTCGGTAACCACTCGCACTCACTAACAACAAGGTGGCCGCTATAATGGAAAGTCTAGGCATTCGCTTCTCCTTAATTACCTGATAAGTAGTGTCGGAATAAAGTGAAATAAACTTGAGCCTTTTAGTTTAAGGATTTCTTTACCTATCAATGAGATCTATTGAATTTCTTAAAGAATAGGAGATAATGAGAGACAGGAGATTTCTATGGAAGATATCCGATCAGTCCTTTCTCAGTTTCGTTCAAAGAAAAAAGATGGCCCTGATGTTCAGAAATCAGGTTTAAAGCCGCATAAAACTCCGATTAATTCTGAGATCCCTGATGTATTTTTTGATGTCATCTTGAAGGATTTTAAGCTCAACAGACAGGAAATCAGTCTACTTATGTTTCTTTACCGCCAGGTCTGGTGCCGACCAAACCTTTATAAATCTCACGGCATTGGCCCTTTAAACTCCTATACCGAATTATGCACTAACCTCAGATTCACCACTGAGGAGTTGGGGAGTTTCCTGCGCGCCCTTGAAAACTTTGGTCTTATCGAAACTGTCCGTTCCGGGCAATACTTCATACGTAAATACTTTACTGAAGAGTTAGATAGGCAATTCGGTCAGAACTACGATGAGTTCTTCTAGTAGTGTAGGGCGTCTTTCAGAGCGACTTAAGGCCTTAAAGAAGTATTACCAAAACCAAAAGAACATATGGGATATAGGCTGTGATCATGGTCTTCTAGGCCTGTCTTTTAGAGATATAAAAGAGGTTATGGCCATTAATTTAGTGGACCCCTCCCAACCAGTCATTGAACTTCTTAAAACAAAGCATAAAGATTCGTATATTACGAAAGGGCTTTTAAATATTATTCATTCCAGAGGGCAGGAAATATCAATAAACAGTGATTCTAACTGTATCTTCATAGCTGGTATGGGTGGAAAAGAGATCGGCGATATTATTATTCATCTCCTTCCCCAGTTAAAAAATGATTCTCAGATTGTTATCTCTCCCCATCGTAAAATTCTGGAACTTAGGGAACTTCTTAGGTCGTTGCCCATAACACTTGTAACTGAAGAAGTTATTTTGGATGATAATCAGTTTTATCAAATTCTTGTGCTAAGGCCTGGGGAAGGCAAGAAAGTGTCTCTATATGGGGAGGAAATGTGGAAGTCTAAGATAGGGGAGTTGTACTGCTTACAACAGCTCAAGGCCTATGAAATTCACAAGGATAGAGCTTCAATAAGATACCTTGAGTACTTAAAATCCATGGTAGAATAAGTTATGAGTGAAAAGCTAAACTTTTATTATTTCGGTGATGACGAAGCCTATTTTCGGGCCCTCCAGGGCGAATTCATTAAGCATTCAAAGTTAAACATTAATTTTAAACGCTTTTTTGAAAAGGACGAAAAAAAGATTCAGTCGCTGTTTATTAAATTTGCCCAACATCATCCTGCTTGCGTTTTTATTGATTTCTCTAAGTTCTCTCAAGACTATATGCACTTGGCCCGGTTGATTACGAGAACTCCGTTTGAGCACAACTATGTGGCAGTAGGACTCATTGATTATCTTTCACCTTTGGAAGTTCTCCAAGAAAGCATGATCACCGGGGTTGACCTGACACATATTAAAAGTGCAGAAATTTATAATGTCGTTTTCAGTGTCACCAAACTTCTTGCGCCTGATAACATTAAGTCTCATGGCTTTGCTACAGCCAGCTTGTCCGAAGAATGGAGCGCCGGCATTCCGGTTAAGGTTGGATATGTCCACCAGGAAGGCATTCACTTCGAGACGGACTGGCCCTTAAAAAAAGACGACCTCATTGATTTTAAGCATTTTTGGACGACGAAAAGAATCGTTCCCTCGCAACAACTTAAAGTTCAGGAAGTTTCTACCAAAGATCTTTTTTACCATTTTAATTACAGCGTAGATGCGAATTTCCTTTTTCAAGATGAACTGAAAATAACAGAAGAGATGGATCCGGCCATATTAAAAGAAAAGAAAAACGAACGTGATGATTTGATCGAACATCATAAGCGTCAGCTTAAGAAGTGGATTGAGAATTCAGAAGCTGATTCCCTTGAAAAAAAGGCCAAGATTCTAGTGGTCGATCGAGCTTTTCATTTTTTCGATGACCAGGGACGTACAGACAAATATGACTACACCTTACGCTGTATTCCGTTTTTTAATGATATTAGTCTTGAGTTAGACCGCTTGGGACCACAGGTGATTGCATTCAACATGGAAAAAGCTACAGAAGGGGAAGCGAAGAATAATAGTGAAACCTTGGGCCGCCTTGTGCGTGCCCTAAAATCCAAGTATCAGGAAGAAGAGAAGTTTGTCATTGTTTTCAACTGTCCAACCCCTTCTAAAGAACTTCAGAATTTATTTCAATATCCGCACATCATGACTTCGAAAGAGGATTTGTCAGTGGAGATCTTACTAAG
>JAEYUK010000209.1 GCA_023432655.1 Pseudomonadota bacterium
AGGGTCATTAAATGCCCCATCCAGGGAGTAGTTTTAATGAAATTTCTCTCCCAAACAAAATCATAAAAAAACCAGGAGCCGAAGATAGCAAATAGACTTATTCCTACTCCTTCCCAGTAAGTGATATTCGAGACCATGGAATCCAGAAGGAATGTTCCATCCCCACTATAAAAAATGAGGGCCACTAGGGCCATCCCACTCATCCAGGTCCAATAGGACTCCCACTTAAACCAATGGAGCCGCTCAGGCACCTTAGTGGGCCCCATGAGAAGTTTTTCCACATGATAAAATCCTCCGCCGTGAACCATCCAGACTTCACCCACATGACCTTCGCGCTTTGATTCAGGGTTAGCGAGGAAGCTTCGATCCAGCCACATAAAAAAGATGGAGGTGCCGATCCAGGTGACGGCCACAGTGATATGCAGCCAACGAGCGAGCAGTAAGATCCAGTCGAAAATGTCTTGATTCATTTTTTCTCCAGCTTCATCAAATAAACGATTTATTTAATCAAACTGTGAGAGGAAAGTGCACCTGAAAGCTCAGGTGCACAGGAAAAATTAAGGTTAGCTATTACGGTTGATGCTATTGAGATCTTCAAAGGCCACTTTCAAGCGGGCAACGAAATTTTCTTCGCCCTTACGAAGCCAGTTTCGTGGATCGTAATACTTCTTATTTGGAGCTTCGGCCCCCTCTGGGTTTCCTAGTTGCCCCTGAAGATAAGCTTTTTTATCTTCATAGAAATTCTTAATACCTTCCCAGAACGCCCACTGCATATCTGTATCGATATTCATTTTGATCACACCGTATTCAATGGCCTCACGGATTTCACTTTGAAGGGAACCAGATCCACCGTGGAAAACAAAAGAAACAGGCTTCAGAGATGTTCCAAATTTTTGTTGAACAAAATCATTGGAATTCTTAAGAATGGCCGGACTTAGTTTTACGTTACCTGGTTTGTAGACCCCGTGAACGTTACCGAAGGAAGCTGCAATCGTGAAGTTCATACCGACTTCTCTTAAATGAGAATAAGCATAGGCCACATCTTCCGGCTGGGTGTAGAGTTTCGAATTATCGATGTCAGTGTTATCCACGCCATCTTCTTCTCCGCCAGTCACCCCTAATTCGATTTCAATTCCAGTCTCAAAAGCATACATCTTTTTAAAATACATAGCGGAAGTTTCAACGTATTCTTCCAGAGATTCTTCGGAAAGATCAAGCATGAGATAAGAGAACAAGGGCTTCTTATGAGTTTTATAGTGAGCTTCTCCCGCGGCCACCATATGGTCGATCCATGGAAGAAGTTTTTTGGCCGCATGATCGGTATGAACAATAACCGGAACACCATAATGTTCGGCCATCAGATGAATATGCTGAGCACCAGAAATGGCCCCCAAAGCCGCGGCCTTATCGTTATCTAATTTTAGGCTTTTTCCTGCATAAAACTGACCACCACCATTAGAGAATTGAATAATGACTGGTGAGTTAACGCTCTTAGCAGTTTCTAAAACAGCGTTTACGGAATTGGTTCCGATAACGTTCACCGCTGGAATGGCGAACTTATTTTCCTTTGCATATTGATAAAGATCGGTGAGTGCCGAACCATAGACGAGACCAGGTTTAAATTTCATCTTGGAATCCTTTGTTTAAGACGAGAAAATTGTATTAAAATGAGAACTCATTGAAAAGGAATGACCATGGCCATCACACAAAATAAGCTTCTCGAATATTTCAATTCCCTACTAAGTACGTCTGAGTTTGAGGATTATGGCCCTAATGGTCTACAGATTGATGGTAAGAAGGCCCTTAAACGCCTGGCCTTCGCCGTTTCTGCGACTCAGGACTCACTCAAAAAGGCGCTGGAATGGAGAGCAGATGGTCTAGTGGTGCACCATGGGATTTTCTGGAAACACCAAGGACCTCGAACGATTACTGGTGGCTGGGGTGAACGGGTTAAACTGGCCGTTAAAAACGATTTAAACCTCTTTGCTTACCATTTACCGCTGGATTCTCATGAGGAAGTCGGTAATGCCGTCTCTTTAGGCCGAGAATTAAATCTCACAGATATGGAAGCTTTTGGTCTCTATAAGAAAAAACCTCTGGGAACTAAGGGTAAATTTTCTCATCCGGTCTCGGCCCTAGAGCTCAAGATATCTCTGGAACAAATACTTAAGCATCCGGTTATCATGGCCTCACCGGATGGCAGTGCACCCATTAAAACCATCGGCATCATTACCGGTGGGGCCAATAACGAATGGGCCGAAGCGATGAAAGAGGGTCTCGATGCTTATCTGACGGGAGAAATTTCCGAGTATAACTGGCACGACTCAATAGAAGCAGGAGTCCACTTCTTTGCAGGAGGACATCATGCTACGGAACGCTTTGGGACGATCAGCCTTATGAACCGGGTGCAGAAAGACTTTCCTCAATTGGAAACGATGTTTTTTGACTCGGATAATCTCGCCTAATTTTTTGGAACTGCTCTATCTGGACAGTGTTAATGACTCCGGGAAAATGAAATTTTCCCGGAGCTCACAACGAAACTCATAATAAGTAGATTAACTATTTGTTTTGAGGCGTGAGAAAGCTTTTTCTTTCCTAGTTCTTCTTCACTAAGAAATACTGCTCACCCATTTCATTCATATTATAAGCCGTAAGTTCTGCCTGGGGCCCATAGCCAAAGTACAGATCACAGCGGGCATTCCCTCGGATCGCCCCACCAGTATCCTGTGCAATAAAGAAACGGGAAAATGGTACTTTTACCACTTTACCACTTCCATCTACGTGGGATGCCTTAACTGTTTTTACAAAATTAATAAGACCAGTTGTCTTATAGATTCGTGAGTCTAGAGCAAGAGAGCGGCCTTCAGTAAGAGGAATATTATCAAGACCTACAGGCTCTTCGTTAGACTCTTTAAAATAAACGTAAGATGGACAAGAATTAAAAATTTCTTCTTCTTTATGAGGATTTTCTTCTAAGAACTTTCTCTGGGCAGGAATTCCCGCATTGTTCGACTGAAGGTAACCCTTTTGAAGCATGTATTTGTAAATCATCTGAAAAGAACGCGTGTTCTTCCCATCATAACTTAAGTACTTCACTTCTTTTGAACCATCAGGATTAAAGACATTAATTCGACCGCCCCCTTGAACATGGAGAAGATAAAGATCGTAGAAGGATTCTTCTACCCAGAAAATCTCGTAACCTTTACCCGCCAGGGCACCACGGTAGTCGATATCGACACGGGTATGGTTTTGTTCAGAAACGATATCAGGCTTTCTATAAATGGCACGCTTAAAACGCTCCGTAGGAACGCGCGATCCATGAAGATCTGGAGAATAGTAAGAAGTAAACTGTGTGGTTTTATTTGAATTAGCGGACGCCCCTTTATTAGGGAGAGGAACGTAGATGGCAAACTGTTCGTTTACTGAAGCATTGAAACTATTCAAGCACCCGGCTTCTGGAAAACTTTTTAAACACTCGCGAGCTTCAGTCGTTAACCTCTTTAAAAGGAGAAGAGAGTCTTTTAAAACGGTTTTTGGATAGGCCTTGGAACCAAATTTAATGGTGCCCGTTGGTTTACGATTATTGAGGACCTTTAGCTGGCGCTCGATCGCCAGATCAAGATTTTCAAATGACATATCATCAGTAAAGTTTAGTGTTTGGTACAATCTTTTGGTGGGAGTGACTTCGGCCAGGGCCAGATTAGAAAATAGAAGAGAAGCTACCAGGATTACCTTCATCATATGTGTACCGATTCCTTAAGATTGACTAAGTTTTAGGTTAGTTTCCTATGACTTTGTCTGTCAAAGGATTATTCTCCTATAAACACTTACCCATGAAAAGAATCGAAGAATCACGAAATGACTCGACTGCTTCGAAATCAAAACCGGACTTCTGATAAAACTTTCGGTTTATGGAATCAGCACCAGTCATAATGTGAACGCCTAAAATATTCAAAGACTTAAGTTTATTCTCCAGGGCCAGAATTAAGAGCCCACCCACTCCTAATCCTCGTGACTCATGATGACAATTTATATGAAGATGGGCCGGAAATTTATTAAAATATTTTTTAAAAACACCTAGGTGAGGCTGGAGAGCATGAAGTCCACTAGCATTAGAGTCTGGTGCGGCCACGATATAGCCTAAAACTTTTTTATCAAGAGCAATAAAAGTAAGTTCCGGGTGGTGTGTTAAATAGTAGCCCAGGTATTTTTCAAAAAAGAGTTCTTTTTCTTCATTATCTTTAAATTCTTTTTTTGTTGAGCTCTCAAAAAAAATCTCCCGAATCTCGTTTAAGATCTGATCCTGATCTTGAACCTCAAGAAAAGGTATTACAAACGCTGACATAAGTTCCACACTTGGTATTTAGCTCTTAACGGAGGGTCAATGTGCTTCACATCTTTAGGGGCCTCAAAACGATAAAGATGAATCCATTCCGGTAAGTAGTCTTCAATCATTTTTAATAACGGAAGATCAGGAAACTTTTGAAGAAGCTGCTTAGTCGTAAAGTACCAATCAAATAATTGGTCAATCTCCCCGATCTTAACGACCTCCTCAAACTCTCCATGAAAATTCTCGGGCATAATGGTTTGAAAAATGCGGGAACTCTGGGCCCACCGGGCAAGTCTTCGGCCGGAATCAGAACTCACACTAAAAAATGTTCTCCACTTATCACTCGATATATCCACCCATTCCAGGGAAACAATCCAGGACTCATGCTTTGAAGGATTAACCAAGAGGTGCTTTAAATCTTTAAACTTAGGGAGATCACTACTGTCCAGGGGTAGATTAAATTCAGGATGAGCATCTTGATCACGAATGAGGCGCTCCAGAAAATCCACAGGCCGTAAGGACTTCTGCATCTCACTCCATAAATAAGCGGGTGTAATGCCAATGAGTTTCATTTTTGTCAGAGTCATTTCGAGTTCTGAGGTAAAAGTGAAACCTAGTTTTAAACTAAAACGATGGGCCCGAAGATACCGCACGGGATCTTTGATGAAGTCTTCGCCCACAGCGTGAAGACTTTTTTCATTCAGATGCCGAAGTCCTTTGGTTGGATCGAGAAACTCCATCTCTTTTTTTGACTTAATCCGGACTCCCATAGCATTAATGGTGAAGTCTCTTCTTAAGATGGCCTTCTCAAAGGGCATTTTTAAATCAAAGTCTGCGGTAAAATTTGAGTGATGATACTTGTCTTCAAAAAAAGTTTCCGTACGAGGAGGAGAAAACTCAAACTGATATTCACCACACTCGATCCGAATAATCTCATAAGGAAGAAAAGTCATCTTCCCAAAACAGGCAAGAGACTTTCCTAATTCTTTCCATTCATTTTTATTGAAAGGAATTATCTCGTGGGTGAGCTCCACATCCCAATCCTTGCCGAGAGTTCCTGTTAAAAGGAAATCGCGGACACTCCCGCCAACGAGAGTTGGAACGTAACCAAAACGAGTTAACTCCTCTAACAGAGAAAAAAAAGAAGAAGGAATCTCTGAAGCAAATTTTTTTTGATCAAACTGCACGAAGGAATCCTAAAGTTAAGTGTCCTTCAAGTAGATTACAGGTCTTTTACGGCCTCGAGAAGAAACTTATAAAGTTCCTTAATTTTGTAACTCCCAGCTTCATCAGCATGAAAAGCAAAAGAAACCTTATTACTAAAAACCTCAAACTCCTTACCCACGGTTTTTAACTTCGACTTTATCTGCGAGCGCTTCAGAACGTGAGTCGGCACAACGGCCACTCCTAGTCCCTCATTCACTGCCTGAAGCATCTGTCCGAAGGAATTAACCACTAAGCGTGGCTTAATATTTCTTGGAACCACACCGAACTTCTCTCTACACC
>JAEYUK010000212.1 GCA_023432655.1 Pseudomonadota bacterium
GCTGTTAGCTGGGCTTCAAACGAAGGTCAAGCTGACTACTTCTCAACAACAAAATGTCTTCGTAAAGCCTGGATGAATGATAATAACCAAGCTCTTGTTAGAAAAATGGTAGAAGTACCTGCTCTTGTAACTGAAACTTGTAAAAAGACTTATAAGTATAACAGAGACGAATATGCTCTTTGTGTACGTACAAGCATGGCCGGACTTTCAGTTGCAAACCTTTTCGCAGATCTTGGAAAACTTCCTCAGCCAAAATTTGATACTCCTGACTCAAAAGTAGTAACAAAAACTGACGATAACCACCCTAAAGCTCAGTGTCGTCTTGATACTTACTACCAAGGCTCTCTTTGTGACGTAAGCATGAATGAAGACTTCTCTATGACTGAAGAAGTAAAAGGCTCTTGCCACGCTTCTCTTGGCCATACAAAAGGGACTCGTCCTCTTTGCTGGTTCAAACCTGCTGTTCGTTAATTAGAAAAAATTCCTCCCGCTAAGGGCAGCTTCGGCTGCCCTTTTTTTTTAATTGTTCGCACCTAAGTGGGGACAAAGTTCACCATTTTATTCCATTTCTTAAAGAAATTATTTTTACGCTTCGCTTTTTATCTCTTTAAATTCTTATCATTAGCTATCTTAATCTCTGGCCTGCTTTTTTCACTAAACGTAACTAATGTGTAAATCTTCCGATCAATTTGAATTGATCCCCCCTTATTGTCCCAATTCTGGTTGTCGGTTTCATTTTGGAACGAATGCGAAGTTTTATGTCAAAAATGGTTTTGCAATTACGGATAAACCACCTTTTCGTAACCAGCGGTTTAAATGCAAGAGTTGTCTGGAACAGTTTTCGGCCAATACTTTTCGGCTGGATTATAGAAGGAAGCTCGCCAATCTCTCAGAAAATGTTC
The DNA here is from genome assembly GCA_023432655.1 of Pseudomonadota bacterium. Lineage (GTDB taxonomy): Bacteria > Bdellovibrionota > Bacteriovoracia > Bacteriovoracales > Bacteriovoracaceae > Peredibacter. The sequence continues at coordinate 903 of JAEYUK010000212.1, forward strand.
TCCATTATTCATTGAATGGAATGAGTAACAACTCAATCGCGAGGCTTTTAAAAGTAAACGAAGGGACAGTTCGAGATCGATTGAAACTGATGGCGCGACAAGCGCTTTATTTTGAAAAGGAAAATCAACCACGAAAAATCACGGAAGATGTGGCCTACGATGGTTTCGAGACTTTTACTCACTCGCAGTTCTCGCCCTGTTATGTGAACACCGCAGTTGGTAGTCATTCGCTCTTTATCTATCACAACACGTTTTCGCCACTAAATCGAAAGGGGCGGATGACGAGTCAACAGAAAATTAAACAACAGGAATTAACTGAGAAATATGGGTTTTACCCTCGAGATTCCGTCTTTGAAGAGAGTAGATATATCTTCAACCAACTTTCTCTTCGAGGGGCCGGGCGTACTCTTTATATGGATCAGCACCGAGCTTATGAGCGCGCCATTCGGAGTATGGATTTTCGGATGGATTATGAGACGATAAGTTCGGAGAGACGGCGTGATCCATCGAATCCACTATTTCCGATTAATCACTTACATTCACTTTATCGCCATTTCTTTTCGTCACAAAAGCGCGAGACCATTGCGTTTCAAAAACACGAAGCGGCTTTACTTGAAAAAATGCAGCTCATGAAAGTTTATAGAAATTATATGACTCCAAAGTTCGTTCGAAAAAATAAATTTGACCCGCATGCTCATGAGAAATCGCCCGCGATGTATGTGGGAGTGGCCGAGAAGATTTTAAATTTTGAGGATGTATTTGGAATGAGAAAACTTCCGACACAGATTAATCTCGATGAGCGTGAAGTTAATTTTGTGAAGCGCGTTTACTCGTTTTCTAGACAAAAAATAGCGGCTTAAATAAAAAAGTCCACCCGAAGGTGGACTTTTTTTGAAGATATTATCCTCAGTTAACTGCGAACAATTTACTTTTTCTTAGGAGCTGGCTTCTCTGCTTCAGCTTTTGTTACTTTAAAAAGCTCAACTTCGAAGATTAGAGTCGCGCCACCAGGAATTTTTGGAGGAGCGCCAGCTTCACCGTAAGCAAGATCAGAAGGAATCACGAACTTAGTTTTTCCGCCTTCTTTCATCGTTTGAAGACCTTCAGTCCAGCCTTTGATTACACGGTTAAGTGGGAAAGAAATTGTCTTACCGCGCTCAACTGAAGAATCAAATACTGTGCCGTCAGTAAGTGTACCGTGGTAGTGTACTTCCACGATATCTTCTGCAGTAGGAGTAGCTCCTGTGCCTTCTTTGATTACTTTATAAGCTAGACCTGATTCAGTTTTTGTAGCACCTTCATCTTTAATGAATTTTTCGATGAATGCAGAACCAGCTTGTTTTTCTTTCTCAGCAACTTTATCCATACGTGCTTTGAAAACTTCCTGAATGCGGTTCTGATATGTGCCCATATCAACTTCTGATTTTTCATTTTTTGCAGAGTCAGCTACACCTTTATAAAGCGCTGCTAATTCTTTATCAGATAGACTTAAACGCTGAAGGTTTCCACCAAGCATGTATCCCATAGCGTAGAAAGTTTTATCATCTTCTGATTCTAGTTTTACTTTCTTAGGATCATTAGAGTTACAAGCAGTCAGAACAAGTGCCGAAATGATAAGGCTTAGGTAAACCCATGTTTTTTTCATAGAGAGCAATCCTTTGTTAATTAAAAACATTTAAAGAATAACTTTATTTTTGTTTCTTTGCCAGTATTTCCAATGACCCATTAGATTTCCAAAGAAGCAAGATAAGACTCACCGCACCCACTGCTGTTGCGATAAGGCCGACAGGGATTTCTGCCCCCATGATAGGCAAAAAATAACAGGCAAGATCTATCAACATAAAGGCCAGTCCATTTACGAGGGCCCCCCAGAAGAACTCACCATCTAGATCAAAGTTCCGAAACCAATTCTTGCGGGCAATCAGCGGAAAGATCAGACCTAAGAATGAAAAAGCACCAAAGAGAGTGACGACTGAAAATGTTCCTACTGAGACAACAATAAAGAGAATGGAATAAAAACGTTTTCCCTCAAGGTTGAGGTTGGCCGAAGTCCCCTTTCCTAAGGAGAAAATGAGGAAGTCTTTTCTGTATATAATCCATAACGAAAGAAAAACGAGCTCAAAGAGAATCAAAACAACGGCAAAGGATAACTCTGCATGCCTAAAATGACCAAACCATAACTCAACCGGAAAAGGTAAATTGAATGCAAGAAAGAGGAACTGCCATAAAGAAAAAATTGCCCCTACCATAAGATTGAAGGTCAGCCCTATCAGAATGAGCCTTTCAATATTTTTATGCTTTCCTATAAGCCTGGAAAAGACATGGCCCACAATAACAAATACGGGGACACCCAATAAGAACGTCCAAAGGGGCGGATAATCAAATCCTAAAGTTAAAAGTAGTGAGTGGAGAATGAGTACCCAAAGAATGGAGAAGCCATCAAAACCCAGAGTTGAGGGACTGGCCAGAATATTTCTGGAGGACATCTGAATCAGGCTTCCTGTTTGCGAGAGTATTGTCCCTGTCATTAGGGCGCAGAGAGATCTCAGAATCAAGTATTCCAATTTAATTTCTCCCTCAAGTACCCTTCTCTCACTTCAAGCCCTAGTTCTTGAGTCGGAAAACTTATCCAGCCTAAGTCATGTTCAACCATACAAATAAATTTTCCACTCTTCAATATTTCCTCAATCAAAGCGCTAAGAATCACTCTAGTAGAAGAATCAAGATACTGAGAAGGCTCATCCAGGAAAAGGAGCGGTTTTTTAACCGAAAGGCCTAAGGCCAATTTCAATGCCTGTGCTTCTCCGCCAGAAAGGGTCGATTGGTAGCGCTGACTCTTTGAAGCGAGTCCCAGGACTTCCCAACATTTTAGAAATAACTCTTCATCTACTTTTTCTCGGGAAGCTTTTAAATAGATCTCTTGAAGTCGCCCAAGAGAGCGATCATAAAAAATATCTAAAGCGTTTTGCTCCACTAGAGAGGACATTGTCTGGTGGCGTTCAAACATATATTTCAGTAAGGTAGTCTTACCGATCCCATTATCACCTGTAATAACAGTCACTACTTCCTGCTGTAAGGAAAACTCAAGCCCGCATCCCAGGTGGGGTAAAAAATGAGGTTCGTTTATTTTGAATTGATACATATGTCTTGGATGATTCTAACCTCTAACATAAAATGAGGTAAATTGTTTTTGAGGTGCTAAATGAATAGATTATTTTTTGTATGTTTACTGTTTCTCTTTAATGGCTGTTCGACTGAAAAAACTCGCTACCGGGAAGGAGATAATAAAGGCCAGATAGCGGCGCTTACTGTTGAGGAAGAAAAAAAGCTGACTCAAGAGTCCCTCGCTCAAATGCAAAAAGACTATCCACCCGCAAAGAACCAGGAAATTCAGAAATATTTGAATCGAATTGGTCAAAAAATTGTTAATGCAAACAAACTTAACAATAACCCTTACACCTATACCTTCACTGTAGTTGATGTGAAGGACATAAACGCTTTTGCTCTCCCGGCGGGAACAATCTTTATGACGGCACCTATTATTGCTATGGCCGACTCGGAAGCGGAAATTGCGGGGGTGCTGGGGCATGAAATCGGTCACGTGACTGCCAGACATACAGCGGAAAGAATGTATGTTGCTAAAAAAGAAGAAGGAAAAACCTGGATTTTCGGAGGCATTGGCGCGGCCTTAGGTGGAACGGCCGGATATCTATTAAGTTCCAAACTTTGCGAACCAAAAGATATGGCCTGTAAGGCGAAGTATGCGGCCTACGGAGCTGCCGGTGGCGGCATTGGAGGTCTAATGGTTCAAAAATATGGTTTTATGAAAAACTCCCAGGAGGATGAATTAGAATCGGACCGCGTAGGCTTCCGTTATGCTGCGAATGCCGGTTATGACAAAACGAAAGTTGGCGACTTCTACAGGAAACTTCAGGCGATGGAAGAAGCTTCTAAGAAAAATCAAAATGCCGCTATGATTTGGCTATCAGACGCCATGTCTTCTCACCCCAACTCTAAGGAAAGAGTTGCTCAAGCAAATGAAATGAAATCCCTTATTAAAACTGATGGTGGAACAACCGTGACACCGGAGTTTTTAAGAATGAAAAAGCTTGCTCAACAAATTGTGGATGAAAATAAATCAAAGGCTTCGAATCAGAAATAAAAAAGCTTCAAGCTGAGAAATCCCTGGAACCAATACTCCAGGATAAATAAGAGTCATCCTACGGGATGACTTTTTTATTTCTTTTCTCCCTTCTCTACCATTATCTTTAAGGCCAACATGAAGAGTGTTTTTTGGTAGCGCACTTATAATTTTTGCTGACCAACTCACATAGGCGAGAGTTGAAGGGTAAGTCTTTATTTTATTTTTTTCCTTAAGCCATTTGATGACACCGTCATTGGCCATAACCATATCAGGGGCCCTGCCGTTTCTGAATTCCCCCAGATAAAATATTGCGGAAAATCCCTCAGGCAATTTAATCAAAATCTCTTCCATAAGAGATTTAACTTTTTGGCGAAGACTCGTCATTTTATCTTCACACTGATGCAAATAAGGAGTTATGACCTTAAGTGTTTCTGATACTGCTTCATCGGGGTTTAAATTACGTGTTTTTATTTCTCGTCCATCCACAGACTCAGTGGATTCAAGAACTTTTCTTAGTTCTCTTGCTTCATCGTAAAAGACAACTGCGCCGGAAAATTCCTTCAGGGTTTCCCGCGAAAGAAAAATGCCTCCGGGGTAGGCCTTGCCTTGATATTCCTTATCAGTCACCGGATTAAATAAAGATATGCCTTGAACTTTCTTATGAGTAAGAAGTCCTAGTTCTTTCAAAATAACGGTTGAGCTCCCGGAAAGAGAAATGACCTTAGAAACATCAGTCTTAAACTCGCAAACGGCAAAAGCACTCGTTGAAAAGAAAAGGATGAGACTAAGAAAGATTCTCATCCATCACCTCATTGGCCTTTCGGTCGCAATATTCATTCTGAGGATGACCGCCATGACCTTTTACCCAAACCCATTCGATGGACATGAACTCGTTTCTAATTTTATCAAGTTCCTGCCAAAGCTCTAAGTTCTCCGGCGCCTTACCATCTGCTTTTTTCCAGCCACGACTTTTCCATCCCTGAACCCAGCTCTTCATCCCATCAACGACATATTTTGAGTCAGTAATGACTTTAATCTTACTTAAAAGAGGCTCTTTACCTGAATCCTTCAACACATCTTTAAGTTCCTGAAGACCTCTTAGAGGACCCGAAAGTTCCATCTTGTTATTCGTCGTATGGGCCTCAAATTCCACACCTTCAGCAAGAATTAATCCGCTATGCTCCTGAATGACATAAGCATAGGCACCTGGTCCGGGATTTCCTCGGCAGCCGCCATCCGAATAGAGGGCGACACTATGGGGATCATCAGCAATTTCCTGCGGGACCGGTAGAGGACCTGAGGAACTTTGCTCAACTGTTTCGGGCACAGAATTTACGGCCTTTTTTAAGACTGAAACGGCTTCAGATATTTCTGGAGAGATTAAATTCTCTTTAGCGAGCCAATTCTCCAAAGAACTCAGTGCACGAACATGCTTTTTCTTCATTTTTACCTTTAGCTTTATGCAACAAAGGGCTATTCCCTTTGCCATTTTTTTAACGCGGTAGTATCTTCTCTGGAACTTAAAACCCAAAAAGGAAACGGCCTTGAGTCTTCCATTTTCCATTAAAGTTTATAAGCAATATTTTAATTTTGCATCTTCGCACTTTATGATTTTTGAAAACGGTACACGTGAACCTCTTCATGGTCACAATTACCGTGTCCAAGTGCGCGGCGAAGCTCCCGATCTTGCTGGCGATATGGTTTTTGATTTCCTAGATATAAAACCAATCGTGCGTGAAGTTTGCGATTCATTAGATCATAAACTTTTAATTCCAAAAGATAATAAGCACCTGAAAATTTTTACTGAAAAGAAAAATTACGTTATCGAAACACCTGATGAGTCGCACTTTTCTATTCCAATGAGTGATGTCCTCCTCTTGCCAATTCTTAACACCAGTGCCGAAAGAATCGCAGTGTATATCTGCGACGAAATTAGAAAAAAAGTAATTCAAAAGTTTGGTTTTGCATTTAACAGTTTAGAAGTGGAGGTTGAAGAGACGCCCGGGCAATCGGCCGTTTATCTTCATAGAGAAAGCGTATGATTTTTTCAGAATTAGAAAGTGGATTATCACTCGAGAGTAACCCTATTCCGGTTTTTAAAACGGATATTAAAGCGGCAAAATATTTGTACCTCATTGGTGGTGTCCATGGAGATGAGGTAGAAGGTGTTTACGTCTTAAAGGAACTCTTTTCGTGGTTAAAGCTTGAGCACTCATTGAAAGACCTCCCAATGATCGTGGTTCCGATTTTAAACGTGGATGGCTATCGCGCTCAAACCAGAGTAAATGCTCATCAGGTTGACCTGAACCGCAACCTTCCTACTAAGGACTGGAGTCCCGTACACACACAGCCCAAATACAATCCGGGACCTAAGGCATTGTCAGAACCGGAAAACCAGTTCCTGGTAAAGCTCTTTGATAAGTACAAACCAGGCCTTATTATTTCCTTCCATACTTGGAAGCCAATTTTGAACTACAACGGTGACTGCCAGGATGTGGCCGAATACCTATCCCAGTTTAATAAGTATGAAACAGCTTCAGATATCGGCTATCCAACACCAGGCTCTCTAGGGAGTTATGCTGTGGAAAAATACAATTCACCGGTACTAACATTTGAATGTCCTGAATTAAAAACTCACCGGGAAAGTCTTAAAGATATTTGGCAAGAGAACGAGGAAGGATTAAAGAGCTTCTTTCGCACCGAATTAGTTTGGGAAAAAATTAAATAGAACGATATTTCGTACAAAAAAAAGCCCTCCGAAGAGGGCTTTTTTTTTTAGGCTTTTGTGAATTTGATTACTTCTACAGGACAGGCTTCAGCGGCTTCCTGAATTCTTAGACCATCATCCAGAGGTGCACCTGGGCGGATAATACAAGTATCGGCCAAAACTTCGAATACATCCTTATAGATGTCTTCACAGGCGTTACAAACAATACAACCTGGCTCAATCCAAACTTTCGCAACTGCAAAGTTTTCCGCAGCAGGAGCTGCAGCACCACCAGCGGAAGCACCTGCAGGAGCGGCTCCCGCAAATAAGTTAGCAAATGCAGGGTTTGTCGCGATAGCAAGTTGCGCGCCTTTACCAGGAACTGTGTCTGCAATAAAAGAACGAATGGGAACATCGATAGGTGGCTTTGAAGTTTTTGTTTCACCTAGTTTATGATCACCAGCAAACTGATCAACAGTAAGATGGGCCTCATTCAGCAATCTTTTAAATTTCGGGCCTTTCATATCAAACTGCCACGAAATACCATCTTTTGAAGAACCAACAATGACTTGCACTGAAGCACTGTCAAAATTCTTAGCACCAATTAGGTCGATCAGACCTGGACCCATATCGACTTCTTCAGCAAAAGAAGTTTTCTTAACTTCGAATTGGCTTGCGACTTCAGATTGAGTTGGATTACCAAAAGGATTGAACAAACGGATACGAATCGTATCAACAGCTGCTGGCTCCTTAGCAGAATTCCATCTAAAGCCGAAGGCAAAGAAGTTTCCACTTTTAGTAGATCTAAGAATTGATAATTTAGGCTTCCCAAATAAGGTTTCAAAAGCTCCGAAAAGCAAACTTAGGATCGCAAGACCGATCACTAAATTCATAACCACAAAAAGGGCGACACCCATGGCGATTAAGCTAGTAGACACAAATAAACTCCTAATAATCCCGTTAGTCCGTGAAATTATATCTCAATCGACAAAGAATTAGAACAAAAAGATCGGCTGTTTGTTGTCTGTTTAAGTAGATTAAGTACAATCCCTCCATGCAAATTCTTATTCAAATAAAAGCTATTTTTTTTGGCCTTCTGGCCTTGTTATTTATCCTCATGCCCGGATGCTTGATTGCCTTCCCATTCCCGCTGCGAAGACGGTTAAAAATGGTTTCACCAGTTTGGAGGCTTTTTGGTCATACGGTTCTGCGTTATGCCTGTAGTGCTAAAATCAGGATTTCTGAAGATAATCGATCGGACGAATATAAGACAATTCCGGCCAAGGGGCTCATTGTGGCCAACCATCAAAGCTATATTGATATCCCTCTTCAAGCGACGATTCATCAAACCCCTCCTATTATGAAGAAGGAAGTCCTCTATATTCCTATCCTTGGGTGGATGGCATGGATCTCGGGTGCCCTTCCCGTTTCCCGTAATAAATCCGCATCCCGTAGGCAGGTTTTTGAAAAAGCTAAGAAAAGAATTAAAAAAGAGAATATAGCCCTTCAAGTATATCCGGAAGGGACCCGCTCTAAAACAGCACGGCCAAAAGAGTTTTCAGAGATTAAAAAAACTCTTCTTATCTTCGCCTACAATGAAAAGATCCCCGTCATCCCTGTCAGCATGTATGGCACCCGAGGTGTTCTCACTTCCAAAGGCTTTGTTCGTCCTGGCAGGAATTTAGGCATTATTGTTCATCAGGAAATTTTTCCAAATGATTTCGATTCCAGTGATGCTTTTGCGGAAGCTTGTTGGGGTAAAGTTATTCAGGGCTATGATCGGATGAAGGCTGAGATTGAAAATTAATCTTCGCCTTTAATTCATTGGGAAAAGTTTTTTCACCAAGGCCTAGCAGCTGGCCTGATTCATCCAGCATCCAGAAGTAGGTGTCGGAAAGTTTTGTTTCCAGTGCTAACTTTAATTCTTCCGGACGCAGGAAAGCTCCATTTTTAAAAGCGAGAGTTTCCCGTTCATTTAATTGGTATCGTGAAAACGGAAGAACATCTTCTATTCTCATTCCTAAATCAATGATGGGTAGTTCTTTGTTCTGGGGCCAGTCTTTTTTTATAATGGCCGTCTTGTAACTAACATGTCCCACACTTTCTCTAACTAAAGAGATGAGTGAACCTAAGGTTCCCAGGTAATTACACATATCAGTGAAAAGAGTCCGTACATAGGTTCCAGAGCTGACTTTCACTCGGATTGAGAGATAAGGAAACTTATACTTAACCACCTCTATCTCATAGACATGTCTTAGCACCGGCTCTTTTTTAACTTCCACTCCCTCTCTCGCCCATTCATGAAGATTTTTTCCCATGAATTTTGCAGCGGAATACTTATGGGGGGCCTGCCAATAATCCCCAAGGAACTTTTCTTTTAACTTCTCTTCAATAAAGACTTTTGAAAAACTCGCGATTTCTTGAGTGAGATAAAGAGACTCATCTTTTTGTATAATCTCAGAAGTGTAATCACCGGTTGGTGTTTCAATCCCGAGTTTACCGACGGCCAGATAAGTTTTGGGAAGAAGATCATGAATAAAATCATTAAGCCTTGCGGCCCCGCAAATTCCAATCATCAGTACACCCGAAGCAAAAGGATCCAGAGTGCCGAAGTGGCCAATTTTTCCAAAGCCTTGAGGAAGATGTCGTTTAAAATGCCGAACGACATCGTAGGACGTAATTCGTGCTGGCTTAAAAACATTAAATACTAATGGAGGGAAAAGAGCTTCTTTTTTATTCGGCTTCATCCGCCGAATCTTTCAGAAGCTTATCGATTTTAATTTCATCCTCAAACTGAGAATTATAAATGAAATGAATTTCAGGAGTGTGACGAACTTCCATCTTGGTTGAGAGAAGTTTTCTCATCCGTCCGGCAGTACTTTCAATGGCCTCTTTCGCGTCCCCGCGGGTGTTGGCATTGAAAGTATCCCAATAGACTTTTGCATGAGAATAGTCTTGAGTCAGCTCGACATGAGTGATGGAAACATTCATTAGTCGAGGATCCGCGAATTCACGTCTCAGAGCGAGATTGATCTCATCGCGGACCCTTTCCTCGTATTTTAATTTAGAAAATTTATTACCACGTCCGGTACTGGCCTTGGCCATTTGTCATCCTTAGAGAGTTAAATCACTTGTTAAGGTTCTCTTCTTCTCTTCCATTACGTAAGCTTCAATGATGTCTTCAGTTTTAACATCGTTGAAGTTTTCAAGAGACATACCGCACTCGTAACCATTCTTAACTTCCTTAACTTCGTCTTTGAAACGCTTAAGAGTAGAAAGTTTACCATCGTAGATGATTTTTCCATCACGAAGGAGACGAATGTTACAGCCACGCTCAATCTTACCATCAACCACCGCAGTACCTGCGATAGTTCCAACTTTAGGAATTGAGAATGTTTCACGAACTTGGGCACGACCAATGTATTTCTCAACTTTCTCAGGAGTAAGCATGCCTTCAAGGGCAAGTGTTACATCATTAATAAGTTCATAAATAATTGAGTAGGTCTTAATATCAACACCCTTCTCTTCAGCAATACGGCGAGCACTTGTAACTGGTCTCATATTGAAGCCAAGGATAAATCCTTGAGAAGAAGCGGCTAGATTCACATCGTTATCAGTGATAGCACCTACGCCACCAGCAATAACTTCGACTGAAACTTCATTATTACCAAGTTGCTCAACAGCTGAACGGATGGCCTCGAAAGATCCTTGAACATCTGAACGGATGATAAGTTTAAGAACTTTTTTCTCAGCTTCAGAATTGTTCTGAGCAGTAGCAAAGAAGTCTTCCAGAGAAACTTTTTTAGCTTCAACGGTTGTGTTCGCAAGGGCTTTTCTTTCGTTTATACGGTTATCAACAATCTTCTGAGCTTCACGTTCATTTTTCACAACGTTCAGCACGTCCCCTGGAGACGGTACGCTGTCCAGACCCAGGATTTGCACAGGAGTTGAAGGGCCTGCTGAGTTTAGCATTTTCCCAGTGTAGTCCATAAGGGAGCGGGCACGTCCTGATGTTTCACCAACAACAATAGCGTCGCCTTTATTGAGTGTGCCTTTTTGAACCAGAATTGTTGTCACTGGACCACGTCCCACTTCAATTTTAGATTCGATAACAACACCTTCAGCTGGACCTTTTGGATTCTCTCTAAGCTCCATGATCTCGGCCTGAAGACCAATTGATTCAAGAAGATTATCAACACCTTCACCAGTTAAGGCCGAAACGTGCACATATTGAGTTTCACCACCCCAGTCTTCCGGTAGTAGTCCGAACTCAACCAGACCTTGCTTTACTTTGTCTGGGTTAGCAGCTGGCTTATCAATTTTATTCACGGCCACGATAACCGGAACATTGGCATTTTTACAGAAACGGATCGATTCGATCGTTTGAGGCATAACACCATCATCTGCAGCAACAACAAGAACAACGATGTCAGTTACATTGGCACCACGCTGTCTCATGGCCGCAAAAGCCGCGTGACCTGGAGTATCCAAGAATGTGAGAGTTGCGTTCTTAGTTGCTACTGAATAAGCACCGATATGCTGGGTAATACCGCCGGCTTCACCAGAAGCTACCTTGGCCTTACGGATATAATCCAGAAGGGATGTCTTACCGTGGTCAACGTGACCCATGATAGTAATGATTGGATTTCTTAGAGGAAGTTTTGATTTATCTTCATCCGTGCCTTTGTTGAGAACAGCTTCTTCTTTGAAGGCCACATCTTCAACGCGGTAATTGTAAAGGGCCGCAATTTCTCCGGCGAGCTTTACTCCAATATAATCATCAGGACGCACAAGGAGATTGATCTCTAATAAACGGTTGGCCAATTGCTCAAAACGTACACTCAATTTCTGAGCGAGTTCTTCTGCTGTGGCTCCGCCGTGAACAGTAATAAATCTCTTAGATTCTTTAACTTCAGTGATAACAGTCCTTTGTGTTGGTCCTGTGTAAATTTTCTTTTTCTTCGCTGGTGTGTAGATGGCCTTACCAACAAGCGCTGAAGCATATTTCAACTCTTCATCAGCTCGGATAACAGTAATATCTTTTTTACCGGCGGCTACACCCTTCTTGCCCATAGCTGCGGCAAGATCACCCATACGTTTTTTATCTTTCTCTTCCTCTGATAAATTCTCATCTTCAGGGCGACGAGGCATAAGACGAGACTCCTGAGTTTTCTTCTCAGATGGCTCTTCTTTTTTCTCTTCAGGGATAAATACCGGGGTGAAAGTATGTCTTTTTTCTTCGTAGTAATCTTTTTTAGGATCGCGCTGTTTAGAAGTATTGTAACTGGCAGCAGTAGGTTCAGGTTGACTCGCGCGAGCTGCTTGTTCAGCGGCAGCTTGAGCAGCAGCTTCTTCTTTGGCTTCTACTGCACGTTTATCTTCCTCTTCCTTCTGAGCTTTAGTCTTGCGCTTAACCATTACCACTTTTGGCTTATCTTCAGCGACAGGAGCCGCCGCCGCAGGCGCAGCAGGTGTCGCCTGAACTTCTGGAGCTTGAGGAGTTGGGGCCTGAGCAACTTCAGGAGCAGAAACTTTAACTGTTGCTTGAACAGTTTCTTCTTCTTTCACTTCTGGAGTCTCTTCTTCAGTAGGCTGAGGAGCTTCTCGCTTGATTACTTTTCGTACGACAGCTTTTTTAGGGGGAGCAGATTTCTTCTCCGAGACCTCAAATGCCGCTTTGGCCTTAACGATCTCTTCATCAGAAAGGCTCGCCATGTGATTTCTCACATTCATCCCCATCGACTTGAGCTTTTCTACAAGATCAAGCGCTCCAACTCCAATTTCATTGGCAAGTTCGTAAACTTTTTTTGCCATTCTTTTCTCCAATTATATCTTCAACAAATTACTTCAATTTAAATGCAGCAAGTTCTTCACGAAGTCTTCTTTCAGCTTCTGAAAATTTAGTAACGTCTTCGCCTTGCTTAGTTTCAGTTCTTTCTGATCTCTTGAAACCGCTTTGGTTAGGAACTGCTGAAGCAGAAATAATTTCCGCGTTCTCATCAAGATCAGTTTTAATATTTTCATCCTCAAGAGCGCTGGAAGCGATCTCGATCATCTCTTTAGCATCAGCTGTGGATTTTCCAAGGTAGCGAGCGATGTCTTCAGGACTAGCGGCGGCCAGGTCAACAATCGACATAACACCTTTTTGCACCAACACCTGAGCCGTAGCTTCAGAGATGTTAGAAAGCTGAATAAGGTTTTCAACTGCAAGTTTAACTCTTTCTTGGAGCTTAACTTTAGAAATGATGTTGATTTTCCAACCTGTCAGCATGGCGGCCAGACGAACGTTTTGTCCGCGCTTACCGATAGCAAGTGAAAGTTGATCATCTTCTACGATTACATCCAGAGTGTGCTCATCATGGTTAAGAGTGATTGACTGGATTTCAGCAGGGGCCAGAGCGGCACGAGCAAAAGTCTCAGCATCTTCGTTCCAACGAACGATATCAATTTTTTCACCTTGAAGCTCATTCACGATGTTTTGAACACGAGAACCTTTCATCCCTACGCAAGCACCAACAGGATCGATATCACGATCTTTAGTTGTTACAGCGATTTTTGCACGGTAGCCAGGCTCACGGGCAGCAGCTTTAACTTCGATTGTACCATCAGCAATTTCTGGTACTTCGATTTCGAAAAGTTTTACCAGGAACATTGGAGATGTACGAGTCAAACGGATTTCCGGACCTCGGTTAGTCATCACCACATCTGAAAGATAGGCCTGGATTCTGTCACCCGGTTTAAAAGCTTCACCAAAGATTATTTCTTTTTTCGGAAGGACTGCATCAGATTTTCCAAGGTCAACAACCACGTTGCCTTTTTCAAAGCGACGAGCAATACCTGTCACGAGATCACCTTCACGGTGTTTGAATTCTGCAAATAGAATATCTCTTTCGGCATCACGAACTTTTTGGAAAATAATTTGCTTAGCTGTCTGAATATCTACGCGAGAGAAGCCTGGATTATCAATTTTAAGACCAAGCTGATCCCCTACTTCGCAATCTTCATCAAGTTTTTTGGCCGAATCGAAATCGATTTCAACGATGCTATCGCGTACTTTTTCTACAACGTTTTTATATTGGTAAATTTCAACTTCACCATCATCTTCGTTATAACGAGCTTCGTATTCGCCTTGAATTCCAAATTTCTTTCTTGCAGTAACAAGGAAAGCCTGTTCAATCGCATTGACGACCACATCTTTCTTGATGCCACGGTCTTTACCTAATTGCTCGATCACTCGGCCTAATTCTGAAAAGTTCACAGTTTACTCTCCTTATTCTCTAACCGATTTTAAATCGGGATCTAAATTTACTTTCTTCGTCTGCTGGTACGTGAGCTTCAGCGGATATCCTTTAACTTCAATTGTGTAATCTTCATTTCCGACTGCTGTTAAAGTTCCACGAAACTTTTTCTCACCCTTAATGCCCTTTGGAGCATCTTTTGACTGCTCATCACTTAGCTGACCCATGATCACAACAGCAATCACTTCACCGATGGTCATATTAAAATGTTCCAGGGTTGCAAGGTGACGGTAGACACCGGGAGATGAGACTTCAAGAACCACATCATCCGGAATCCATGTTTCAGTTTCAAAGGCCGGCGAAAGAGCATGGTCGACTTTCACACAATCTTCAATCAGTGCAGATCCGGTTCGTGGATCCTGAATATAAAGTCTAAGAAGCTTTTGAGAAGTTATGTATTCTAAGTCGTAGAGCCTGTATCCAGCTTCCTGAACAACAGGTTCACACATCAAAAAAAACTTTTTTTCTAAGCCACTTCTTTCGCTATTTATATCCATAAAATAAAAAAGGATGGAATAATTTCCACCCTATCCTCACTACACAACTAAAACGAGCAGGCCTATTTTTTAACAAAGTCTAAGCAAAAGAGCAATTTAAACCATTTGACTCAGAGCAAATAATCCATCATCCAGGCATCTTCCCCATTTGAGTAATACCCTTTGTTTTTTCTCAGAAGCTGAAATCCGACTTTTTGGTAAAATTTCAGGGCCCGCGCGTTCCCCGCCTCGACTTCCAGATAAACTCTAGAAGGCCCCAACTCTTTCAAAAACTTAGTGATTTCTTTCCAGAAGGCCAGTGCTTCACCGCTTCCCTGCCGTTCAGGGAGGATTAAAATCTTATACAAGTGGGCCAAATCATCGCCAGGAATGAGTCCAAAAAGAGCAAAGCCCAATAACTTTTCTCCACCTCTCCACTCGAGAAGTAGACTTTGTGAAGGGTCCAGACTCTTCCACTGCTCACTTGTCCATGGGTTGGGAAAAAAGCAAGAATCAAGAGCGACGATCTCCTCACTCACCGGGGCACAGAGAAGTTTACCAATAGTATTCATGGGAAAACTGCTTATCGAGGGATTCAACGAAGAGATCAACGGAAGAACGGATATCCTGAAAACTAGTTTGGCTTTTTAATTGACCGCCATAACGTGCCTTGAGGTAGATTTCGAGCTCAAGGAGTCCAATAAAATTTGTTTTCAACCCTTCTTTATAAAGAATTTCCGGATCACATTTATTGGCCACAACACTTTCACGGACTAATTTTATAACGGCCGGGTCGATTTCCGTCCTTTGATTCTCGGCGTAGCGCAACATTTTAAACAAGTATCTCATCTTTTGAAGAAGCTTTTCTTCCTGGTGAAGAAATTTACGTGATTCTTCAGCACCCTTGGGGAAATTTTTTATAAAGCCATTTAAACTCCCAATCAGTCCTTTTCCGAAGTACTGAACCACGAAAGAATTATCGTAAACACAGTTTAGGGCCTTTAAGTTACGGTACTGAAAATGAAAGTCGTTAAAGGAAATGGTACGGTCGAGAATTTTTATCAAAAAACGATCGGAGGAAATGACGGCAGCGCCACTTCCTCCGATGAGAAGACTATACAGGAGAACTGATTTCAATATTGGCGATATTCTTTTGTTTAACAACTTCATTTTCTTTATGAAAGCGAGCATTCACACGTGGATTGAATGTGTAACCATCTTTGCCACGAAGAATATACTGGCGCTTAATTCCTTTAGGCTCAATGAGCTTTCTTAAGCGGCTGATACTGGTATAGATCAGCTTGTCATGGATAAGAGGGTTATATTCATCTTTCCAGATCATTTTTGCGAGATCTTCTTTATTATAATAAGTTCCCGGAGTTTGGGCCAACAGGAAAAGGATTTCAAGAAGCACAAAGCGGTGTTTAAAGTCGATCACCCCTAGGGCCTTCTCGTGAATCACACGGTTATGGCGGTCAAGATAAAGATCAACACTTGAGTCATTAACATCTTCAACTTCCATCATGACCAGTTGCTGTAGACGTTTGAAATACTCATCATCCAGTGAATTTTGCGCAATTCCGAAAAGAAGTAAGGCCTTAGAGAATTCACCCATTTTCTTTAAAGAAATCCCTTTATTCAGAAGGACGTAGTTATGCATGTTCCAGCAGCGCTTAGAATGAAGAAGCTTCATCGCTAAATCATAATGAGGTAAAGCGCCGTTGTAGTCGCCAGACTCACGAAGGGCATTCCCCCAAAGAAGGTGCATTGAACCTTTAAGGTAGCCTTTCTTGAGAATATTCAGAAGTTCATTCAACTGATTTAGTTGAACAATCGTTTCCTGGAAATTCTTCATTTGATAGGCGTTGGTCGCCATGGCGTAGAGAGATTTCGCCATCAGTTCTGGTTCATTTTCCATCTGGGCCTTGCGGTAGGCCTGCTGGAAGTTTTTCTGAGCTTCGGTAAATTCCCCACGGTAGGTATTGACTACGGCGGCATTATAAAAATATTCACCATTCAATGAAGGGAGGACACTCACTACTTGATCTAAAAGGTCACTGGAAAGTTTGATATACTTATCGGCTTCTTTCTCATTCAACCCTTCAGAGTAGATTCGAATAAGGAACCCGTAAATTTTAAACATGGCAAAAGCATCTTGAGGAAGATCAGTGCGCTTTAAAGCTTCTAAGAAATGCTCTTCAGCTTTTTCGAAATCGGCCTTATCGTAGAAAATTTTAGCAAGTCGATAGTGTCCCTGACCTTCAATCCGGCTTGAATCGCTCGGAAGATGAGCAAGAAAACGATCGTCTTTATTCAGATCCACCACAGCTCTACTCATCAACGTTTCAATTGAAGGTGTTTGAATGGTGTCCATAAGGCCTCCTAAGAAAATGAAGTAAAATCACTTGATCTTACAATTCAACTGATGGGTGGTTAAACCTTATCCCTGACAAAAAAGCAAGATTACAGTTGAAGTGGACCCAAAAAAGGTAAAAAACACAGTCTTTTCTTAGGCTTATACGGTGTAAGACTTGCCCGTATTAAACCTGATTAATCTCAATCTTGGGGAGAATCTTACAGCTTCCCGAAAACAGCATGAAGCTCTTCTAACTCATTGAATGATCGACCTTTGATTGGTATTGTTTAAAGCGGTAAATCCCCACCTATTATCTAGTCTTCTTGAGAGGAGCTTCATGGCCAAATATGATTTAGATACTTTAAGACACTCAACTGCTCACTTAATGGCCCAGGCCATCATGGAACTATTCCCAAATGAGAATGTTCAATTAGGGATCGGGCCTACGATTGAGAATGGTTTTTACTACGATATCGACATGACCACTAAGCTCACGGAAGAAAATCTCAAGCAAGTGGAAGAAAAGATGAAAGAAATCATCAAGCGTAATCTTCCAGTTGTTCGACATGAAGTATCTCGTGCCGAAGCCTTGAAACTTTTTGAAGAAAGAGGGCAAAAACTTAAATGCGAACTTATCCGAGATATTCCGGAAGGCGAAGTGATCAGTTACTACACTCAAGGAGAAGCTTTCTTTGATCTGTGTACTGGCCCTCACGTAGAGAAAACTTCAGAACTTACTTTCTGGTTTAAACTTCTTCATACCGCTGGGGCCTACTGGAGAGGTGATCAGACTCGTCCGATGCTTCAACGTATTTATGCTGCTTGCTTCAGTTCTAAAGAGGAACTCCGAGAATACTTAACCATGCTCGAAGAGGCCAAGAAGCGAGACCACCGTAAACTTGGTAAAGAACTCGAACTCTTCATCTTTGATCCGGTCGCTCCTGCTTCGCCTTTTTTCATGCCGAAGGGAACAATGGTCTATAATGGGCTGGTTGATTTCATGCGCAGGATTTACAAAAAGTTCGACTACCAGGAAGTCATCACTCCGCAAGTTTTAGACTCTGATCTGTGGCACACTTCTGGTCACTATGAAAAATACAAAGAGAACATGTACTTCACCCAAATCGATGACAGAGAATTTGCTCTTAAACCGATGAACTGCCCGTGTCACATGCTGATGTTCTCTCATCACCGTTATTCCTACCGCGATCTTCCTCTACGTTTTGCCGATTTTGGTCGCCTACACCGTTATGAAAAATCAGGTGTGGTAGCAGGTCTTACACGTGTTCGTACTTTCTGTCAGGATGATGCTCACATCTTTATCCAAACTGACGGCATTCAGGACGAAATCAAAACACTTATGAACATGTTCTTTATTGGATATGAGCACTTCGGGTTTAAGAAAATTAAAATTGGTCTTTCTACTCGACCTGAAATGAGAGTGGGATCTGATGAAGCCTGGGATCAGGCAGAAGCGGCCTTAAAAGCAGCTCTGGATTCTTCGGGACGCGATTACTTTGTAAATGAAGGCGATGGGGCCTTCTATGGTCCTAAAATTGATATTCAAGTGGCCGATGCTATCGGCAGATACCATCAGCTAGGAACAATCCAACTCGATTTCCAATTGCCGGATCGCTTTGATCTTAAATTCACTAACCAAAATGGTGAAATGGAAAGACCCGTGGTTATCCACCGCGCCCTTCTGGGTTCTTTGGAAAGATTTATTGGTGTTTATCTTGAACATGTGGGTGGAGCCTTCCCATTCTGGCTTTCTCCAGAACAAGCAGTGATTGTTCCTATTAAAAACGAGCAGCATCTGGAAGCCGCTCAAAAACTTGCAATGGAACTTAAAAAGAAAGGTTTCCGAGTAAGAGTAGATGACCGAAATGAATCTATGGGTTTCAAAACTCGTCAGGCACAAACCGGAAAAATTCCATTCATGCTTGTTCTAGGTGACAAGGAAATTGAAGAGAATGCGGTGGCGGTACGTAAATACGGCGAACAAAAAACAGAAACTATGCCTCGGGCAGATCTGATCGCTTTATTTGAAACATTAGATTTAGAAAAAGTTCCAGCGGAACTCCGGGATTAGTATGACTAAAAAAAATGTCCTCCTCCTTTGTGGAGGAGGTAGCAGTGAACATGAAGTTTCACTTCGATCGGTTAAGTTTTACGAGGCAGCATTGGAAAAAATGCCGGCCTTTAATACCATCCTGATTGAAATAGATAAACAAGGTCACTGGGTCGATAAGACAGGGAAAAAATACTTGCTCGATGGAAAGCGCTATCTGAGGGCTTTTGAGCAGGATGGTGATCCAGGTACCAAGATTGACGTAGCAATCCCCTGTATCCATGGTTACCCAGGTGAAACCGGAGATCTTCAATCATATTTTGAAATGATTAAGCTCCCCTATTTCGGCTGTAATTCTGAAACCTCAAAAATGTGTTTCAACAAAATAACAACCAAGATGTGGGCTTCGGCCTTGGGAGTGGAAAATACGCCTTATATTTTTGCCTCAGAAAATAATGAGAAAACTCTTCAGGATGTATTAGCATTCCAAAAGCTTCACGGGGAAATTGTGATCAAAGCTTCCAACCAGGGTTCTTCGGTGGGCTGCTACATTCTGGCACAAGGGCAGGCCCCCAAAAAGACCTTAGATGAAGCTTTCGGCCTTTCGCCCTTTGTTCTGATTGAAAAGAGAATGAGACCGCGAGAACTCGAAGTTTCGGCCTATGAATTTGATGGTAAGATTCAAATTTCATACCCAGGTGAAATCATCACCCCTACTTCCACTTTTTATACTTATGAAGAAAAGTATTCGGCCAGTAGTCAGTCCCAAACGGTGATTAGGGCAGAAAACGTGACTCCTGAACAAGTGGCGACAATCACTGACTATGCTACTAAACTTTATCGAGGCTTAAAAATTCGTCATCTTTCCCGGATTGATTTCTTTCTCGATAATGGCCGAATTTACCTGAACGAGATAAACACGTTCCCAGGCTCCACTTCCATTTCGATGTTTCCTAAGATGATGGAGGCCAACGGTCACTCATTTACCGCCTACTTAGAACAACACCTCCATAATTTGTAGAATTTCCTCTCCCTGTACCGATTTTGGGTTAAAATACCAACAGAGGTACAGGGAATGCTCCAGGCCAGTAATTTTATTTCATATTCAGAACAACATAAACTGTCGCTAAAGCTGCGCTCTATTCTGGTTGGTGAATTGTACCTTGCCCGGAAAATGAAACACCCAGTTTACATTTTTAAGAATGGTCTCTTCTATCCGGTCATCAATGAAAGTAGCGTCCCTTCCAAAGAGCAAATCAATACATTAATTAAAAATGATCATCGAGAAGTATATATCTACCCGGATGATAAGAGCGAAATTAAAAAGAATCTTGAAACAGCTTTGATTAAAGTGACACGCTCTCTTTCGGTAGGTGATCCGCTGGAGAACGGGACGAAGGATCTGAAGCTTCTTTCATTGAATCTTGGAGGACTTTACCAGAATCCTCACAATGATGAATTATTAATGCTTCAGTTTCAGAGTTCTCAGAACCTCAGTAAATTTCTCTTAGAGAATAAGAAACTTCAGTCACACTTTTATCAGAATCTTTTACGGGAAAATTTTCACTTCACAGTATCTCAGCCGATGCTTTCCTCCCTGCTCTTGCTCTCCTTTTTGCAATCGATTCACTTGTTTCATGACAAGGAAGTGGAAAACTTATTTCTTGCTAGTTATCTAAAAGATATCGGTCTTTCGATGATCCCTGGGGACAAGTACGATCTTAAAACATTAACGACGCGGGACCAGGAATTGTTCGCAAATCATGCGGATTTCTCTTTTGATCTTCTGGAGGGTCGCGTTCCCTTCTCAAAAAATTATCTGACAATCATTAAGCACCACCATTTTTTGAACGACAAAATGAAGGACTTAATCAGCAAAGATAAAAAGAAATCTGAACCCGATATTATCTTCGGTCTTGATAGTACCTTAGTATCTGTGTTTGATATTCTGGTGGCCATGACCGCCGATCGCCCCTATCGCAAAGGAACAAGCCTCTTTCAGGCGCTCGAACTCATCAAAAAGATGATGGCCGATGAATACCCTCAAGAGTTTAAAGCTCTGGTAATCTTTTTAAAACAATTTTACAAAAACTAGGTCTTTTCAAAGTCATCATAATTTTTCCATAATCAAACTATAGCAAAAGTTTCAGGGTAGAAACTTACCAGAATTCTAAGGAGGGAATAATGGCGCAGGAACAGAGTCCGCTTACGGGTATTATTGAAGAAGATAAAGTTGTTATCGACTTCGGGGAGTTCGAAGGAAAATCAGTGCTTGAAATCGCTGATACGAAGCCGGACTTTTATCAATTTCTGGTAGAGCAAAAAGAGAGTGGAAATTTTGCTATCAGAAGGACTAAAGATAAGATCTATCGACTGTATGTCCATCAATCTCTTCTAAACTAATTTAAAAAGCCCCATTCGAGGGGCTTTTTTTTATTCTATTTTTCCGTCTGCTTTTAATTTTTCTAAATGCTTTTCGATGTTCTCCAAAGCATAGGGCCAGAGATCTTTCCTCACATCTGCATAAATTTCTGAAAGCATCTCTTCGCGAGTCAAACCGCGCTTGAAACAATCGAAAACTTGCTGCTCACGAAGTTTGCGGTGCTCTAAAGTCTTCTCCAGAATGAAAGTACCACCAAGACCAATCCCATGAGAGGGAAAAAGTATCTTCGGTGAGAGTTCGATGATTCTTTCCAGTGTGTGAAAATATTTTTTCATATTTCCGGACTCTCCACCAATCACCACTGTTCCAATGCCTTGAAAGAGATCTCCGGCCAGGAACCAGCTTAGGTCTTTCGAATAGATCGCCACTTGCCCTTCATCGTGTCCCGGGACTTCCATGACTAAAACATCATGAGTGAGCCAGCGAGTGACCTTATCCCCTTCTTTAATGATTTCGATTTCAACCCCTGAAAAATAATCTTTATCATTTCGAGTGATTCTCTCCAGAGTATAGGCGCTGAGAAGGACCGGAAGATTAAGCTCTCGGGCCAGTCTGTTTGAGCGCTCATAGTGATCAGGATGATGATGGGTGATGAGAATTTTATCTACACCCATGGGTGTTACGGTATTTTTAAATTTCCTATACTCCTCTTCATCTTTCGGAGAAGGATCAATTAAAAGCCGAGGAGAACCTGCGTCTCCAATCAGAAAAGAATTCGTCCGGGTCGCCGGAGGAAGAGTATGAGAAAGAGGCATAATCTGCGGCATCCCCTTAAGGGATTCAATCCAAGGAACAAATTCATTCCCGTCATAAATAACATTTAAATCTTCGATGGAGGTGGTTTCGGGATCTCTCCCTAAGGTCTCAATGACTTTAATGGTCGGAGGGACAGCGAGAATCTGGCCTTTATTAAACTCTGTTAAAAGAGCTTCAGCACTCATCCATTTAGCGATGCGGGCCTCGTTCTCATCCACTACAAAGTTTAATTTCTTTTTAAAATCAATTTTAAAAAAATACGTCGCAAATCTATAAGGATTGAAGTCAGGAGTTATAGCGAGACCTAATTCATGAATCGAACGAACCGTGCCATTTTTAATTTCAGATCGAAGATCAATTCCCAACTCTTCATTCGCTTCTCTCACTGCGGCCCCTAGAAGCCGAGGTTCTATGCCTTTAGTGATCTCATGTTCCAGCGAAAAAGTTTCATCACCGGGATCAACTTTCCCTCCTGGGAAAGACCAATATCCTGGAAAGGCCTTAAGATAGAACTGTCTTTGGATAGCAAAGATTTCGTCACCACAGGTCATGACGATCGTAACAGCATCTATAACTTTAGACATAGTTTTGGCCCAAATACCTCGAGGCCAGACGATATCTCACTTCACGATACCCCTTGATATTATCGAGTTCCCTTAATCTTTCACCTGATAGACCTTTTTTAAGTTCCTCTCTAATAGCTTGAGAGATCGCCTTCTCGGTAGTGTGCCACTCAGGCATAAGTTTCCTGAGTATTCGCATATGCCTCATGAGTTTGAGCATCCAAGGCTTGGGAGAAAAATCAAATTCAATCTTCTTTCCACCTACCACGAAGGAAGGACGGTTAATGTGAACGACTTCAAAAGAAGTTCCAAGTTTTTGATAACGAAGTTCATCCTCATTAGTTTTAATCGGAGAAATCATTTGATGAGAAACAAAGATTTCGTCTTTAATC
Source organism: Pseudomonadota bacterium (assembly GCA_023432655.1). Taxonomy (GTDB): domain Bacteria; phylum Bdellovibrionota; class Bacteriovoracia; order Bacteriovoracales; family Bacteriovoracaceae; genus Peredibacter. Next base: position 24,109 of record JAEYUK010000212.1, read on the forward strand.
CAATACGTTTTAGTAAGGGTCCTTAGGGCCACGGCCAGATCTTCACCCTGATAGAGCTTCTGCAGATCTAAAGCGTCCTGATAGAAAGACCCGAGATTTCTTCCTTGATCAAAAACAATAAGATCGTGAAGGTACTGTCTGATATGACTTACCGGTATCTCTGAGAGTCTCTCGGAGAACATCTTTAAGTATCCAGACCACAGATCAATGAAGCGCTGAGAAGACTGCCATGGATAAGCCGCCATCCCTACACTTTCTCTCCATAGGGCTTCATCGTCGCGGGTTTTCGTCTCAACTTGTTTTTGATGAATAAACCAGTCTCTTCC
>JAEYUK010000216.1 GCA_023432655.1 Pseudomonadota bacterium
CTTTACTCTATCAAGTGGCGATGGCAGGGTTATCACCGGCCGAAATCGCTTATCCTCTTCGCGCTTTATTAGCGGCCAATAAAAACGTTGAAATTCTACTTGGTACTGTTAAGGAAATTAATAAGACCGAAAAGTGGATCGCTACCGAGACAAATAAACTATCATACGATTATTTAATCCTCGCCTGTGGATCAACTTATACTTACTTCAATACACCGGAGTGGGAACCCTTCGCCCCTGGACTCAAAACAATTCCTCAGGCAACAGAGATAAGACGACGGGTTTTCCTCGCCTTTGAAAAAGCAGAAAGAGAAAACTATCCAGAAGTAAAGGCCATGTACCGCACATTTGTCGTTGTGGGTGGAGGACCGACCGGAGTAGAGCTCGCCGGGACTTTAGGAGAAATTACTCGTTATACGATTTTAAAAGACTTCAAACATATCCGTACTTATGAAACCAAAATTCTACTGATTGAAGCGGGCCCAAGAATTCTTCCCTCTATGCCGCCAGAGCTATCGGAAGAAGCCGTCAAAGAACTAAGCCAACTAGGAGTTGAGGTAAGAGTAAATACTAAAGTATCGGCCATAAATGAAAAAGGCATCGAGGCCGGTGGTGAGTTCATTGAATCCGATACTATCCTTTGGGCCGCAGGCGTCGCTGCTAATCCACTTAACAAAACTCTAGGTGTTGAACTTGATCGTCAGGGAAGAGTTATTGTCACTGAAGACCTCAGTATTCCAGGGCATCCTGAAATATTTGTAATTGGAGATCAGGCCCACTACAAGTGGGGAGAAAACAACGCTCCTCTTCCAGGCCTTGCACCAGTGGCCATGCAACAAGGGCGATTCGTCGCAAAGCACATAAAAAAACTCATTAATAAAGACGTGAAGTTTGAAAGATTCAAATACGTAGATAAAGGTCAGATGGCGACGATCGGAAGATCGCGGGCCGTGGCCATGTATAAGGGATTAAATTTTTCTGGATTCATTGCCTGGCTGGCGTGGCTCATTGTTCACATCTATTATCTTATTGGGTTTAAGAATAGAATATTTGTTCTTTTTCAATGGGCCTGGACTTACCTCACCTACAGACGTGGTGCCAGACTCATTGTCGAGAAAGATTAGCCTACATTGTAAACAGGCTTTGGTCTCAATATGACAATATTGGCCCGGCTGAATTTATTAAGAAAGCTGGTAAATGAGCTTTCAAACAAACCAAGGAAACCTTTTCTTTCTTTAGAAGCTGCAATGATTAAATCTGCTTGCACAGAGTCTGCATAATTCAGAAATTCTTGTTTTGCATTTCCTGAAACGATGCATTTGCAAACTACCTTAGAATGATTTTCAAGTCCAAAAAGTGGTTTCAATGCTTCCATTTTTTCGGCCATGATTAATTGAATTTTATCAATATCATCTGGTGAAGGTGGAATCACGATATTGAAATCAAAAGAACCAGTAGCGTATTCAAAAACATAGACGAGATGAATCTCAGTGTTTTTTGGAATATTTAACTTTTTTATCTGCGACAATGTCTCGATACTGCTTTCATCCATATCGAGTGCCACGGCAACTTTACTAAATTCCATAACTAATCCTTTGTAAGACTTTTAATAAATTATCATCTAAAGAAGCTTACAATAGTATGACATGGATCAGAGAAACTACCAATAGTAACCGATCACCACAGTGGACCTGGATTCATTTCGACCGGAGAAACTGAGATTACTGAAATGATGAAGTCGTTGATGAATAAGTTGAAGACTTCCCCCTTTGAAGTCATAACGAAAACGAACGCCAGGGCGCAAATCATAAGTCGCATCGGAGTCGCGAGTGAAGTCAAAGGTATCAACGAAGAATTCGTTTAAGATCTCCCAATGTTTCAGAAAGCGAAGACCTTGTCGGGCCCAGCCTTGAAAAATAATTCGATCCCCATACAGTCTGGTATAGAAAAGGGAATAGTAATTTTCCAGGAAAAAGGGACTGTCCCATAATTTTAATCCATATCCAACAATACCTGCACGTGCTTCATAGGTAGTTCGGACACGATCATCAGGGAATGGTTTTGTTCTATGAACTAAGCGCCCTTCGGTAAAAGCTCTGGAATACATCCATTCATTTCCAAAAACTTTTGAACGCAAACCCAAAAGTGGTGAAACCTGGGCATCAACATAACTTTCTTTAGCATCTGTTTTATCGTCATGTTCAAACCAAAGACCACCATAAGTCTCGAGCTCACCGACATCTTTAGCTAGCGTTAAGAGGCTTTGAGAAACGAGGTTTTTGTACTTATGGAGATACACGTTCTGAGAGTAGAACTCCCCTTGCCAGTCGGCTGCGTTAACCACACCACAACATGAAAGAATCGTGAATGTCCTTAAGAAAAAATTAAAAAGGATACGCTTTATATTCATGAAACCCTCTGTTAGAAAAACGCACGAATTTGATCAGCTACTCGTTTATCTTTTTTTTTTACAAGTTGGGAACATAAATTTTATGAATCTTTTTGAAACAAGTATCCTCTTGCTCTGTTTTATTTTTCTCTTCGGATCACTGGATGACCTTGTTCTCGATATTGTTCATGCGCTTTTCCGTTTAAGACCAAAAAAAGTCTCAGAGGCGGAGTGGCAAGAATGGAAAAACAAAGAAGAAGATCCAATAGCCGTCATGATTCCTGCTTGGCAAGAATATGATGTTTTAGAAATGATGGTGAAGACAAACTTAAAACGGATAAAGTACGAAAACTTTCATTGGTTTATTGGCGTCTATCCGAACGATGAAAAGACGACCACCATCGCTCTTAAAATGCAGGAGCTTTATCCGCAGAAAATAACTGTCGTCATCAATCCTCTTCCTGGCCCCACGTCAAAAGCTCAATGTCTCAACTGTATTTTGGAAGTCATGAGAGAAGGTATAAATAAGGCCCAAAGCTTAGGAGAGGATCCCTGGGTACCTCGTTTCATTGCCATTCACGACGCAGAAGATGTTATCCACCCTCTTTCCTTTAAAGCAATTAATGCTCATGAAGAAGACATCGACTTCATTCAAGTACCAATATTCTCACTACCTGTTTCAACCAAAGAATGGGTAGCGGGAACTTATCTCGATGAGTTTTCCGATATCCATTTGCGTGAGATTCCGGTTAGGGAAAAATTAAGAATGCCAATTCCAAGTGCCGGAGTTGGAACCTTCTTCTCTTATCGGATTATGGATGTCCTCGCGAGAAGATTTGGTCATTGGTTCGAAGAAGGTAATCTCACTGAAGATTATGAAGTCTCCATGAAAATTGCGAGACTTGGCGGGAAACAAAAATTCATGCTCCTCTTAGATCCGCAAGGGGACGTGGTCGCAACTAGAGAGTATTTCCCTGCTGACTTCGGTAGAAGCATAAGACAAAAAACGAGATGGACCACAGGCATAGGCCTTCAAACGATGCTTCGTTGGGGAAACTATGCCTCCCCACTTAAGTCACTCAATTGGAAAACTCTCATGGCCCGTTATGGCGTTTGGCGCGACCGCAAAGCTCTGTGGGCCAATCCTCTGGTCTTTCTGGCATGGGCCGTCGTCATCATTTCATTAATCGCAACGACTTTTACTCCAGAGACTTTTACCCAGATTTCAAAAAACAAACTGATCATGAATCTGATGATTCTTAATTTAGTTTTATTTGGTCTAAGACTCGTTCAAAGACTGCGTTTTACCACTCAGCTATATGGCCTTCGCCACGGACTTCTCACCGTCCCGAGATTGGCCCTTGCTAGTGTGATTAATGGAACTGCAGCTATCCGTGCTATCAGACAATTCGGTGCCGCCAAAAAAGACAATAAGCAGGACAAAATAGAATGGGATAAAACACAACATTTTTTCCCGTCTGAAGAAACGATCTCGGAAAGGAACATTCAATGAACAAGATCATTTTACTACTACCACTGCTCTCCTTCTCTTTATTTGCTTCAAGTGATTCAAAAATATCTTTTGTAGATAGCTGTTCAAGGAATGAAGTCAAGGTGGCAACTCCAAATGGAATGAAATTATGGGTTAATCTAAGTGATCTTAACCCAGCAGAAGGAATCGAACTAACCTTGACCATGAACCCCGCCCTGTCCGAAGAGCGGTTAAAAAAACAAGATAGCAGAACGTGGAGCCTACGCTTTGGAACGAAACCAAATTCAAGCTTCAGGATAAACCTGAGCCATGTAAACAGCGATGGTATTTTTAGCGGTTATATCAACATCCCAGATTCTAACTGGCTTAGAAGCGTCGAGCAGCGACATAATGGCTATCGCATCTGGGAAGCCAATGTGAGATGGCAACAAACCAATTCCCGAAAATCGGGAAATCTCACCACCACTTTCTATCACTCCCCTACGACTGGCCCCTACTTCCAGGTAATCTCCAAGGCCCTGTGCCAATGGGAAGGCGAAGTTGAAGTGGCCTCTAAGTTATACGAAAACCTCCATTCTCCGAGTTTAAGTATTGCACGTGAAACCTACACAACATGGGAGCAATCAAGTTCAGTTGGAATAAGTCTGGGTTTCAACAATTACGAAGGGACTCCTAATCCTTTGGCCACCGCCACAATGAATACCTCCGGTTTTTTGGGTTGGCTGTTTGATGAATGGCAGAATCAGCTGGGTGAACAACGGACTTACTCTATGACCAGATCATACCGTTTAAACCAATATGAATCTGGTGTGTTTATAAAACGTCAGAGCTTTAACCGTCATAAGGCCCGTCGTTATGAATGGGATAAAAATCAGGGCCAATGTGGAGCTTTTGTCCTCGAGTCAGAAGGCTTAATTGATGTGGGAAGGCTAAGTGAAAGTTTCGTGGTTGTTCCCCCGGAGTACGTGGGTCATGCGGAACAACTCAAAGACTTTATCGATAAAACATATTCATCCATGACCAATTGTATGGATTCCGCTGGCTTTGGTTCTGTCTATGCGGACGATGTTATGACTTCAAGTTCAGATGAAATGATTTTTTATTACCGCTTATAGGTTTGGAGGTTCTTTATGAAAGTGTTTATTTTATTAACTTTGAGCATCTGGTGCTCATCCAGCTTTGCTGCTTTGACTACAAAACTCGTCGTCGACAGAGTAGAAAATGCCGCTGATAACCAAATTGCTGCGAACACAGATCGCTACACAAACTGCGATGTCTTCAGAGGGACCTTCCATGGGAATACCATCACTTTAAAACCCTGGGCCACGGGAGGCTCCGGGAGATATTCCCATCGCCTGGTCTGGAATCTTTCTGAATCTTACGAGACTTTTGAAGGCCAGAGGACTCAGGATAGTATTACTCTCAATGAGGGAAGAACTTATCGTTTTCAAATCCCTAAACTTAAAAGTGATGTCTCGTTTGTTCAGCAAACCGTTTTTCTCATTACAAAAGACTTAAAGAGTTTAGAAACAGTAACCTCACAACTAGTCTTCAATGTTTCCAGACCTGTAATTCTTTCCCAAACCATTAATCCCGAAAAATTAAAAAATAACTGCTATCAAGTAATGCCTTCTATGGAATCGGTCGCAGGAATTCTTTCCAATGGCTCGACTAATCCAAGTCAGATCCTTATCCGACATGGGATCCAAAATCTCTGGACCAGAACGAAGGGATCGCAGTGGGGATTTTATATCTCACCACTTGCCTGGACGGTTCTCGCGAACGTTTTTAGTTTCAATAAAAGCTATTTTACTCAATATTCCCGACAAACAACTGAGACAGTTGAAATTTCTAATGAATATGAAATTGCGCCCGGAGACTTTATCCAACTCTTTGAGCAACGAACAAGATACATATCGGCCTTTGATGCTTACGAAGTCGATGCCTGCGGAGATAGCCGAGAGATCGAAGGAACTTACTTCCTCCAATGGTGGGGAGTCACTTATCATGCCATCCCAGTTAACCCTTACTCTACTGAGACCATTCCACGGGAAACAATTGGCGTCGCTCCGATGAATACTTGCCCTGATGAACTTACTCCTGAATTCATCAGAGATAATCAAGACTATGTATTTGCTGGAGCGAATTAATTATGAAAGGGCTATTTTTAATTCTAATGGCCGCTTGTCCTGTTGTAGGACAAGCCTTCGAATGGGAAGGGGCCATAAGAGAAAATTATATTACAAAGACATCCTATTCTTATAACTCTGACTCTTACGCCCGAGTTCTTTATGATCTTGTCCAGAAGGGTCATAAAAAGATAGCTCTTCATCCGAGACTTGCCTGGGCAGGAGATAAAAAATCACTTTTCCATTTGCCAGTCATCAAAACGAGTCTCGCAGATTTAGCAATTTCTAATACCAGAATCCTGCAAGCAGATGCTCAGATGACTTTGAAGCCGATGTTATTTGAAAGCCCAGGATTAGGAGATGCCAAACCTGCAAGCAGGATTCGTCCTGCTCGTCCCGATCTAGCGCTGACGAGTTACAACCAATTGATTGCTCAATTCACCAAACTCACACGAAGACATGATGTCGGAACATTAGTCGTGGGTTCAGGACTCGTTCATTTACTTGCTAATGAATCTCTCATTCCGCGCTTTGAAGCGATTTTGAAAGATACCAGAAAGAGCACTGCTCCTGGGACAAAAGTCTTGATTGAAGTCGTTGGAGATGAAGATCTAAAGGCCCTAGGCCATGCTGTCAAACATGCGCCAAAGCCTTTACGACTAGCAGGACTGATTGACGGTATTTCATTAGTCGTGAATCCGGAAACTCATTTTCCCTCCGGCAATGTGGACATCGACGAGCTAAGAAAGACCAGAATGATGCTTGAAGCATTACTTCCCACTATGCCTATTCATCTTTCAAGAGTTGTTGTGCCTGGTTGTGAAAATCCTTATGTTGATGGAGAAGAATTATACTGCAGTAGTACTACCTTTAAACATCAGTTACAAGTGGAGCGTTTTCAAAAACTAAGACAAGTTCTTCTTACTTTAGAAGAGGAAGGGATAAAATTTGAAACGGTAGAAATTCTTGAAGCCACTACTTTCGCTGAACCTGAAACTCCTGATGCACGCTATCCTTTTTATAATCCTTTGATTCCCAAAATGAATCTTTATGATCTTCCGGTTTCAGATCATATCGTTTCACCTCCTCTTCCCTTACCAAAATCAGGAGCTTCAAAGACAGCTTGTATCTTCTACGACAAAGTGGATACGATTCTCAAAGAGGACAAGATTGGAGAAGTCCATGCGATGATGCTCCAGAGTGTCTTAGGAGCCTTTCCGAAGTGGGAAGTCTTTTCCAAAGCAATCGGAAAATACCAAAAATTGGAATACAACAAGTGTCAGGCGATTTTTTACCTTGGAACAAACTTCAACCAAGAGCTTCCTGATAATTTTATTAACGAAATCACCAATGCCGTTAAGAACATTCCGGTGGTATGGATTAATTACAAGATTGCTTCGTTTGCTCAAGTTATGAAGGAGCAGGGGCAAGATCTAGGCTTCGATGCCCAAGTATTGATCCAGGCAGATTCAACCCCCAGTATCAACAACCAAAAGCCGGGGTTCTACAGCCAGTTTGATTACAAGGGAGAAACATTCTTTAAAATCTCAAAATGGAATCCCATTGCTAACACTTTCGAGTCTAGCCCTGAAATCCATCGAGTCGACATTAGCGCTCCTGAAAAAGTAGAAGTCCTCTCCTATGCTCGTCATGATAAGACAGACAAGAAAACTCCTTACGCTGTAAAGAGTGGAAACCTTTGGTACCTTGCTGACAGTCCCTTTAGTTATGTCCATTACGAAGACCGCTTTTATATCTTTTGCGATCTTCTGTGGGATATCCTGGGAGAAACACCTCCTAAGGAAAGAATCGCCCTTGTCCGTATTGAAGATGTAAATCCAACACTGCCGGATAAAGATTTTAAGTGGGTCAGTGATTATCTTGGATCAAATAAGATTCCTTATTCAATTGCTTTAATTCCTTTTTTATCCAACATATTTGGAAATCATAATGACTCTCATAAGCCTACCTTTAGTCCTATTACGAAGTTCCCCAGTTTTGTCGGACAACTAAAGTATGCCATCAATCGGGGGGCGGATATCGTCATGCATGGAACGGCCCACTCAGTGGGATGCCTAATGTCCGGTTATGATGGAATCTCAGGGGCTGACTATGAGTTCTGGCTTTACCCACAAGATACACCACTGCCCTTTGACAGCGTTGACTGGGTAACACGAAGGCTAGAGCTAGGAATTAAAGTGCTTCAGGAGCTTAAAATCACTCCAGCAGCATTTGAAGCCCCTCACTATGCCGCAAGTGTTCTTGATTATCTCATCTTCTCAAAAATGTTTAAATGGCACTATCACCGCTCAATTTTTGTTTCCCATAAAATACTGCAAGACACCGGCCTTCCGAAACATCTTCAGGCCTTTGAATGCAAACCTTCCGAATGCGGAGATGAGAGAAGACGTATTCTGAACAACATTCAAGTGAATGCCGATTACTCATCATTTAGTGGAATAGCGTCTCCATTCATCACCTATAAAGATGTCTATGGTCAGTCCATTATTCCTGAAACTTTAGGCATGGTTGATTTTGCTTTCTATCCTAAAGAGACATGGCGACCGATTAGTACACCGGACGACATCATTCGTAGGGCGAAAAAACTTAAAGTGATCAGAGGAGCAGTAGCCTCGTTCTTCTGGCATCCCCTTCTACTGAATCCGAACTCTCTCAACTACATACAAAATCCCGGTTCCTTTGAAAAAATGGGAGGGAAGAAGTCACTTCCTTACATCATTGAGGGATTAAAAGAGCTTGGCTACGAATTTAAATCAATCACTGATGAGTCTTTATTTCCTAATGAGGTATAAAAATGAGGCTTACAACTTTATTCGGTACCAGACCAGAAACAATTAAATTTGCTCCTCTTATAAAAGAAGGTCGTGAGCAAGGTCATGATGTGAAAGTCGTATTCACAGGCCAGCATCGAGAAATGGCCATTCCATTATTAGAGTTCTTCGGTATCCAACCCGATATCGACCTAAATGTTATGAGACCTAATCAGGACCTCACTGCTCTTTCTGGGCACATGCTTAGAATCTTAAATGAGAATCCTCTATTGCGGGAGACTGATGCCTTAATGGTCCAGGGTGATACAACCAGCGCTTATATCGGCGCCTACTGGGCCTTTCTTAATCGGATACCTGTTATTCATCTGGAAGCAGGTCTAAGAACTAATAACATCCACTCTCCTTTCCCGGAAGAGGCCAATCGCCAGCTTATTTCTCGTTTGGCAGAAATTCATCTGGCACCAACTGAAGATGCCATGCTTTCTCTTCAAGGAGAAGGAATCGTAAAGAATGTCCACGTCATCGGAAACACCGGGCTAGACGCCTTAAGGACAGTAAGTGAAAAACTACATGATGGTCACTTCCCAGAAAAGATCAGAGCCTTTTTAGGTAGTAATCAGCTTCTTTTGGTTACAGGTCACCGCCGCGAGAACTTCGGGAGTGGGATGAAACAAATTGCCCAGGCCCTAAAAAAAATTAGTCAGGAACTTCCAGAGATAAAGATCGTTTATCCTGTTCATCTAAACCCCAATGTAAAAGACATCATGATGGAAGAGCTTAAAAATCTTCCGAACATCCTCTTAACTGAGCCTTTGGACTATCTCCCATTCGTTGCCCTGATGAAAAGAGCAAGTGTGATTCTTACGGACTCTGGAGGAATCCAGGAAGAAGCACCCACCCTTCGCATCCCGGTTATCGTCATGCGCGAGTCAACAGAAAGAGCAGAAGGTGTGAAGAGCGGATTCTGTAAACTTGTGGGGACGGATCCCCAAAAGATCTGTGATGAAGTTAAAAGCGCATTAACTCACGGTTGTCAGGGCAAAGGTGATAACCCCTACGGAGATGGCTTTAGTTCGAAAAAAGCATGGAGAATATTAACTCATTATAAGGCGGCAAAATGAAACTAATGGTTTTTTTAGTATTCCTGATATGTTCAGGCTTAACAATGGCAAATCCAGTCCCTATGGTACGCGGAATGAATCTTACTCAGTGGGGTGAAGATTATATTTACGATGCTGCTCTACCCGGGAAACCCAAAACCCCAGCACAACTTGGTGTAGATAAAATCAAACAACTTGGTGCAACCCACGTGGTCCTAAATCCACAGGCCCGCATGACTGATCCTCGAGGAAGTGACGTAGTTCCTGAAGTTCCTATTGCCCAAAGAGTGCAAGAA
>JAEYUK010000359.1 GCA_023432655.1 Pseudomonadota bacterium
GATTAAGACCGCTCTGATCGTCTCCGGCGAGAACGCAGGACCTTTGATCGATCAAACCCTAAAGCACTTAATGAATGATCCCCAAATGGATCGCAAAAAGATTAAGCCTTTTATGGCCTCCTTAACCATTGGCTCAGCGGCCGTGGCAGTCCTATTAACTCACGCCAGTCTCTCACCAGATAAGCCTAAAATCTTAGGAGGGTCCACTCTCACAGATTCAAGTTCGGTGGAGTTATGCCAGGGCGACGGTTCAACCGAAGGGCTCATGATGGAAACTGATTCAGAGGCCCTCTTAAAGGCCGGAGTCAAGCTTGCTCAAGAAAACTGGATAAAAGCTCTGGGTGTTCTTGGTTGGTCCAATCAGGATGTCGATAAGATTATTCCTCACCAAGTCGGAAGCGCTCACAGATTTGCGATGCTCACAGAGCTAGGTCTTCCGACTGACCGTGATTTTCAAACTTTTGAGCAGTTCGGTAATACCGGGTCAGCGGCCTTGCCTCTGACTTTAATGAAGGCCAGTGAAGCGGGCTTTTTTAAACCTCAGGATAAAATCGCTCTCTTAGGAATTGGTAGTGGTCTTACCAGCACAATGCTTGGAATGGAGTGGGCATGATACAACTTAGAAAAAAAATGAAAGATCTCGGTCTTGAAGCGGCCTACCCTTTTCGCTCTCACTTTCTTAATCTCGATGGAAATAATCTTCATTATGTAGATGAGGGACAAGGGCAACCCATTCTCATGCTCCATGGGAATCCGACCTGGTCTTTTTATTACCGAAACCTGATTAAAAGCTTCTCTCCTAAATTTAGAACGGTCGTTCCTGATCACATTGGATGCGGCCTTTCTGATAAACCTCAGGACTATGATTATTCACTAGAGACTCATATTCAAAATACCTACAAGCTTATTAAGTTTTTGGATCTAAAAGAGATTATTCTCGTGGTCCATGACTGGGGCGGAGCGATTGGGATGGGACTTGTGACCCGATATCCAGAACTCTTCTCTCGGATTGTTATTCTCAATACGGCCGCCTACCCAAGTGAACATATCCCGCAAAGAATTAACCTTCTTCGTCAGGGTAAAATGGGTGAATGGTTAACCCGAAGGCTTAATCTCTTTGCCTGGCCTGCCACTTTCATGACCACTCATAAACCACTCCCGAGACTTATTAAAGAAGGTTATCTCCTTCCTTATAATTCATGGGAGAGTCGGGTCGCAGTAGCGCGTTTTGTGCAAGATATTCCGATGGAAAGAGACCATAAGACGTTTAAAACCTTAAGTGAGATTGAAAGAAAACTTCCAGGTCTTAAGCATCCTAAACTCATTCTTTGGGGTGGAAAAGATTTTTGCTTTAACCGGCACTTCTTTGAGAAATGGCTTGAGATTTATCCAGAGGCTTCTGCCCACTGGTACTCTAAGGCCGGGCACTATGTATTGGAAGACGCTTTAGAAGATGTCTCCTTGAAAATTTGGGAATTCATTAAATGAACATTGCCTATCGGATTAGAGAGATGGCCTCAAGGTTCCCTGACAAAAAATCAGTGGTGCTGGCCCGGGACAATAGTTTTTACACTTACCGGGAATTTGAAGATCGTTCTAATCAAATGGCCAATAAACTCATCTCTTTAGGAATTACTCCAGGGATGAGGACTCTTCTTTTTGTAAAACCCTGTCTGGATTTTTCTGTTATAACTTTCGCCCTGTTTAAAGTGGGAGCGGTGCCGGTTCTGATTGATCCGGGGATGGGGTTAAAAAATCTTTTAAAGTCAGTCAAACAGGTAAAACCTGAGGCGATGGTTTCCATTGGCATGGTTCATTGGTTACGTCGAATGAAGAGAGAATCTTTTACGACTGTGAAAGTTAAAGTATCCCTCTCAAGAGTTGGAGGGAAGACTGGTTATCTTTATAAGAATTTAGAGAGCGAGAAAAAAGTTTTTGAACCCCACGCCGTACTTTCCAGTGATCCTTCGGCAATCCTTTTCACTTCTGGCGGAACCGGAATTCCTAAGGGTGTTCTCTATACCCACGGAATTCTAAATGCCCAAACGGATGCCTTAAAAAATATGTTCTCTCTGGATGAAACCCAGACTGATCTTCCAGGTTTTCCGCTCTTTGCCCTCTTTACTCTCGCGATGGGGATGACTTCTGTTATCCCGGAGATGGATCCCACGAAACCTGCTTCTTGCGATCCAGAAAAAATTGTAAAGAATATTCTTTCAAACAACATTACTTTCGCTGCTGGCTCTCCGGCGATTTGGGAGAGAGTGGGGAAGTATTGCCTTTCAAAGGGAATTAAACTTCCTTCGATTAAGCAAGTCGTGATGTTTGGCGCTCCTGTGAGGCTAGAGATCCATGAGATGTTCAAAAATATTTTGGAGAAGGGTGATACCTTCACTCCTTACGGGGCGACTGAATGCTTACCGGTGAGTCTTATTTCCGGTTCGGAAATTCTCACAAAGCATAAAGAGAAAATGCTTCACGGGTATGGTACTTGTATTGGGCTTCCGGTTCCAGATACCACCATCAAAATCATAAAAACTTCGGATATTCCTGAAGCCACTCTTAATGAAGTGGCCCCGGGAGAAGTCGGAGAGATTGTGGTTCAAGGGCCACAAGTGACGAGAGGCTATTTTGAAATGCCTGCCGAAGATCAGAAGGCGAAAATTATCGTTGATGGAAAAATTTGGCACCGAATGGGCGATCTTGGCCGTATTGATCATGAGGGGAATCTTTGGTTTTTAGGACGAAAAGTTCATCGAGTGGAAACTGATGAGGCCACTTATTACTCCATTCAAATGGAGGCGATTTTCAATCGACATCCAGAAGTAAAACGCTCTGCCTTAGTTAAGCTCGTTGTTGATGGTAAGGTTGTTCCTGGAATGGTTATTGAACGCCATCATGGACCCCATCAGTTAACCGAGGGGTTTAGAAAAGAACTCGAAGCCTTAAAGGTCCAGGAACCTTTCACTTCTGTCATTAACCATTTCTTTGTTCATCCCGAGTTCCCCGTCGATGTGCGACACAATATTAAAATTGACCGCGTTAAGTTGGGCGAGTGGGCCCAGAAGGTCTTGCGCGCTTAGAAATAAATCGCCAAGATAATAACTGGAGTTAGATATGGGTCCTAGTAAGGTTATAAAAATTCTTTATGTTGTCCTTATCGTTTTAGCAGGGCTTTTTCTTGTTTCCCCATTTTTCATTCCGATTATTTTTGGCGCGACTTTATCCATGGCCTTGTTTCCGCTCCTCTTAAAACTTGAAAGATTAGGCCTTCCTCGCAAGTGGGCCGCGATGGTCATCACAACGATTTTTACCTTTATTATTTCTATTCCTCTTTTCTTCTTTGCCATCAAAGGAACGCTTGCAGTAACTCATCATTTAGAGAAATTTTCTCAAAATGATCGTTACCAAAGTCATGGTGTACAGGAAATGGTGGTGGATCTTCGTGAAACAGTGGTGATCATGCTCCAGAAATTTTCTTCTAAGTATGAGTTCTTAGATTTTTTGGATGAAAATAAAATCAATCAATACCTTGGCACCTTGAATGATTTCTTGCTCAAATTTTTCCGGCGGACGGCCAGCAGCGTTCCTCAGTTATTTTTGATTTTGCTCGTTATGCTTTTGTGTCTTTATATCTGTTTAAAGTACGCTGATCCCATTCGAAGCTTTTTGAAAGAGATCACTGGTTTTAATGAAGAGAAAATGGAAACCCTTTCACGCTTGTACATCAGGGCTTCCCGGCAGGTTTATCTCTCCAATATCATCACTGGTGGGGTTCAGTCCCTTATGGTGGCAACAGGGGTCGCCCTTCTTAAGCAGGGCGATTTTTTCATCGTCTTCTTTGTGACTTTAATTCTTTCTTTTATTCCCGTGATTGGGGCCGCACCAGTGGCCTTTATATTCGGGATACTGGCCTTCTTTAAAGACAATACTTCTGCTGCCATCATTCTAGCTGTTCTATGTACAGTGACTGGTCTTGTGGATAATATTTTAAGACCCTGGCTCGCAAGTTTCGGGGAAAGTAGAATCCCTCCCGGTGTGGCCTTTATTTGTGTTATTGGAGGAGCACTTTTACTTGGGTTCCCCGGACTCTTTATCGGATTACTTCTAGGTTCTTACGCTTACGATACTTTGCCTATCTTCTGGCAGGACTTAAAATCCAAGAAAGATTCTGATCTCTCTTAAGGATTCATCCCGAATAGAATCTTTCTCTTGAAGTATCTCATGGAAGCTCTCAGGGTAAGTGATGAGTTCACAGTTTCCTCTCATGCAAAAACTGTTCTGACGATTGGGTTTTACCACCAGGTCTTTTCCTGCCTGAAAGAGGAGAATTGGGGTCTTAATTTTTGGAGCAAGAGAAGTGATACTCTTAGTCGCCTTTAGACTTTGATTCACCCACCGTGCGGTTGGCCCCCCTAAAGTGAGATACGGATAACTAGTGAAGAGAAATTTATTGGCCTCAAACCGCACAAGACTTTGAGTGACGTCATTTTTTTCAAAAGTATCTTCTTCAGGAATATAGGGACCGCGGTCAGGAGCGTATTTACTCCCTTGCTTAGTTAAGACCAGAAATTCTGAGAACACTCGGGCCACAGCTTCTGTGTAGGGGGCCGTATCCAGTTCTAACATCGGTGCCGAGAGAACCGCCTTCGTAAAATACTCAGGGTGCTTCCCCATAAAATGAATCGCAATAGCTCCTCCCATAGAGTGGGCAATAAGATAGGTCTCCTGCTTGGAATGTGGGGTGACTATTTCATTAATAAACTGGGTAAAATCACGAACGTAATCACTAAAGTAAATGACATGACCTTTATGAGGATCTTTTAACTGGCGCTCTGATTCTCCTTGCCCCTGATGATCCAGAATAAAGATATTAAAACCACTGTCTTTTAAGTCATAAATAAGCTCAGCATACTTTATGGCGGGCTCTGTTCTTCCAGGAGAGATGACAAGATTTTTTTGGTGATGGGCTTCGACGTTATAGTAGTACCGAAGTTTCATTCCCTGGGCATTCGTAAGATGACCTTTAGAGAAACTCCTAAAGTAAGGGAGTGCTTCCGATAACCAGACTTTCTTGAAATCCTTCTCAGGAATGGCCCAGGCGGAAGTTGTCAGAAGTACCAATGCTAAAAAAAAGTGTCTCATTTTTTTATCCTCTTCTTAAACGCTAAGGGCCTTGGGGTCCTCTCGTCAATGTAGACGAAGAAGATGTGAGGTTTTATTATAAATCTATGAAAATTCTTGTAACAGGCGGCGGTGGGTTCCTAGGATCCTACATCATTAAGGAACTTCTTAAAAACCCCACATATATTGTGACTAATTTTTCGCGTCACAGTTACCCAGTGTTAGAAGAGATGGGTGTTCCTACCATCAAAGGGGATCTCCGAAGGCCTGAGGACGTAAAGCGCGCCCTTAGTCAGGGATTTGATGCTGTCTTTCACGTGGCGGCCCTGGCCGGGGTGTGGGGGCGTCGAGAGGATTTTTACAGTATTAATTTTGAGGGAACTAAGAACCTTTTAGAAGAGGCGAAGCTTCAAGGTGTAAAGAAATTTATCTACACCTCAACCCCATCCGTGGTTTTCGGTAAGGGGGACTTAATGGGAGCGGATGAGACGACTCCTTACGCTTCCGAGCATCTCACCCATTACGCTGAAACAAAAACCCTGGCGGAAAAACTTGTTTTAGAGATGAATGATAGTGAGTCTTTTATGACTTGTGCTCTAAGACCTCACCTCATCTGGGGCCCAGGAGATCCACATCTTTTTCCTCGCGTGATCCAGAGAGGTAAAGAAGGGAAACTTAAAATCGTAGGCGACGGCGAGAACCTGGTTGATATTATTTATGTTGAGAATGCGGCCCTGGGCCATGTCCAGGCCTTTGAACATTTAAAACCAGGATCCGCAGTATGTGGCCAGGCTTACTTCTTAGGTCAAGAGCGTCCCGTGAAGCTTTGGGATTTTATCAATCAAATTTTAAGTTTCATGAAAATTGAACCGGTGATGAATGCCATTGATGTTCAGACGGCCTATAAGATCGGCTGGATTTTAGAGAAGGCCTTTAAGCTACTGGGGATTCAGAAACCTGAGCCACCAATGACTCGCTTTGTGGCATTGAATCTTGGGAAGTCTCATTACTTTTCCCATGAGAAGGCGAAGAGGGATTTTGGTTACTTTCCAAAGGTTAGTATTGAAGAAGGGCTTAAAAGGACTTTTGCTTACCGGGATAATCTTAAGTAAACACACAGGAAATTTACCGGTTCCGCTGTGGAAGCAATAGCGCGTTAGGTAGTCTTCGCGAAGCCTTTAACAATTTTCTGGTCAAAGTAATTAGAACTCATTCCCGCATCCACTAAAAGTGTTGAAGCATTAATTCCGGAACTTCTCTCTGAAAGAAGAAAGCAGACGGTGTTGGCCACTTCCTGAGTCTCCAAAGATTTTTTTCTGAGTGTGAGTTGTTCAGAGAATAAATAATTATCGATATAGTCTGGAATGCCTGCCGAAGCAGAAGTCTTTAAGGGACCGGCACCTACGGCATTGACCCGAACTCGTGAGAATTCAGAAAAAGATTTAGCGAGAAAGGGTACTGTGGCATCAAGCATCGCCTTAATGGGGCCTAGGTAGCCGTAAGAAGTGGCGCGAGTGTTGGAGATAGAGATTGTCACAATGCTCGCATCTTGCGTAAAAATTTCTTTTAAAGCGTTACTCATTTCCACCAGGGAGAAGCACGAAATCTGAGCTGCCTGAAGGTAGTCCTCGCGTTTTGTTTCATGAAAGGATTTTGGACCTTCAGAGAAATTAGCGAAGGCCAGAGAGTGCAGAAGACCATCAAGTTTATCGGTGTATTTTTTTACTTCGTTAAGAAGGTTTTCACTCTTCTCAACATCGTACACGAAAACTGGAGATTCAGGAAAAAGCTTTTGTACAGCGGGGATCTGTTCTTCTTTTTGAACAGAAAATAAACAGCGGGCCCCATTCTCTATCAAGGTTTTAGCAGAAAAATAGGCGACACTTTTTTTATTGGCCACACCGGCAATGTAGAAAGTCTTATCCTTTACTCCAAGAAAATCCATTATTCCTCTCCGTTTTCAACTAAGGCGCAGGCAAATTCAATCGACATGATGAGTTTACCATTAGCTTTAATTTTTCCTTTCATGTAGGCGGCATTAGCGAGCATTTCTACAAAGTCTACAGTGATAAATAGTTCATCACCGGGACGGGCCATGTTCTTAAATTTAGCGTTTTGAATTCTTGTTACGACGGCCGTCTTATTGGGATCGGCCCCGGTTCCTTTAAGGGACATAAGTAAGGCCCCAGTTTGGAATACGGCTTCACACATAAGGACTCCCGGGAAAACCGGGCGGCCAGGAAAGTGACCACGGAAGTAATCTTCTTCACCTGTGAGCTTTTGAGAAGTCGTAATTGAGTTCTCATTTTGTTCAACGATATTTTCAATGAATAAAAAAGGCTCTCTCTGAGGAATATTATTCAGAATAGTTTCAAGCATTGAGACCTCCTGCCACATCCAGAGTTGTCCCACTGATATAGGAAGCTTCTTTAGAGGCGAAGAATAAAACCGCATGGGCCACTTCTTCTACTTTACCAAAACGCTTCATAGGAACTTGAGACTTGTATTCTTTAACTTGCTCTTCTGGAAGATCAGCGAGAAGCTCCGTCTCAATAAAACCCGGACACACGTTATTGATGGTGATGTTTCTTTTGGCGACTTCTTTAGAGACGGATAAAGACATGGCAATCTGGCCCGCTTTGGAGGCGGCATAGTTCGCCTGACCGGGAAGACCTAATTTCCCTCCCACAGAGGACATATTAATGATTCGGCCATAACGGTTTTTCATCATTTGAAGAACCGCGAAGCGGGTCATGTTGTAGGAGCCCTTAAGGTTGGTATCAATCACGTTGTCCCAATCATTTTCTGACATGGAGGCGACAATGGAATCACGGCGAATGCCGGCGTTATTGACTAGCACTTCTAATGATGAAAATTCAGTTTCATATTCTTTGAAGAAGTTTTCTACTTCTGTGGAGTTAGCGACGTTAAATTTCTTTAAAACAAGCTTGTCGCCATAAAGGGAATTCTTCTCTTTAAAAATTCTTGCTGCTTCATCGTTTCCCGAATAGGTGGCAATAACAGTGGCCCCTTCTTTTAGGAAGGCCTCGGTAATTCCGGCCCCAATCCCTCGTGTCCCGCCGGTCACAATAATATTTTGATTATTAAACTTCATAAATTAAACTCCTGATCCCAAGTAACTTTCAATGGCGTTGGACTGAATGGCGCCGTAATTTGCGGCCCCTAACCAGCCGGACATAATAATGCCGACCGAGCCCGCATGGAAAAGTCCTGGTAATGTTTTATGTAAATTCATTGAGACATCGAGTCCCTCGAACTTCGTTCCAAAAGAAGTGCCTTGAGGGTGGAGGGTATAGCGCTCAACGGTTAAAGGTGTAGCTGCTTCCACCACTTCCAGTTTGTCTCGGATATCCGGAATAAAAGCCTCAAGACCTTTAATGGTTTCTTCAATCATAAATTCTTTCTCAGCTTCGTATTCCTCAGGCGAGAGCTTTTTCCAGTCATGGTAGTGACAGTTGGTGCTGGAGACGATGGCGACACGGGCATTCTCAACTTGTGGTCTGGTTTCTTTGGGATAATAAACCGAAAAAGTTCGAGAGGAAACTTTTAGGTCTAGGAGTCTCTCGGGCACGTAGGTCGGGTAATCGGAAGTAAAGACCAGTTCTCCAATATAAGGAATGGTCGCTCCTTCTTTAAGTCCCATGTAAACCTGACAGGATGAAGAATTGAGTCGGATTTTCCGGGCCTTCTCAACGTAATCAGAAGGGAAGTGTTCTTCCCCTACTAAATTGAGAACAGTGGACTTAATGTTTCCGTTAGAGAGTACGGCCTTGGCGCGGATAAGTTTACCATTTAGAACGACGCCGGCAGCTTTCCCATTATCAATCTGGATTTTTTCAACTCTCGCTTGAAGCTTAATATCGACGTTGTTTTTTAGAAGTTCATCTTTCATCTTGGCGATCAAGTAATCAGTGCCGCCCTTAAAGGTGTAGAC
>JAEYUK010000081.1 GCA_023432655.1 Pseudomonadota bacterium
GTATTGCAGTGGCGATGAACACGACGGCCCTTGGTTTGATTTCTGCGATTTCTCTTATGGTGATTCATACCTTTCTCATGGCAAAAGGAGAAAAGATGATTAAAGAAATTGAGGAAAACTCAGTGAAACTTCTAGATCTTCTTTCAACTAAGAAAGGACATGTGGCCGCTAACTTAGATAAAGCAGCTTAAGGTACAAGGACAGATAATATGAAAACTGGTCATAAACTTAAAAAGATTGAGAAACTTAACCTGGTTCCAATTCTGGATTCGGTTTTCATTTTCATCTTCTTTCTACTGATGTCCGCTCAGTTTGTTGATGTCTATGAGATCGGCTCTTCAGTACCCATGACCAAAGAAGTTAAACAAGAAAAACAGGAGAAGGATCCCCTGAATTTAACACTGGAAGTGACGAAAACTCAGATAGTTGTGAAAACAGGTCTTCGTTCTATCCGCTCACGGACTTTTGCCTCTGAACAAAAGAAAGAGATGAAGGATTATCTTATTGAGCTAAAACGTCAGCATCCTAAAGAAAACACGATGATCTTAAAAGCTGACCCGAAGATCTCTTTCCAGAATCTGATTTCGGTGATTGACAGTACTCAGAACAATGATGCCGGTAAAGACAAGAAACTCTTTGACCAAATCGTCTTTGATAACAACGGAGTGAGATAGTATGAAAAAGAAATTCTCCCGCAAAAGAGAAAGTGAACCGGTCGATGTGGACATTACATCGCTACTGGATATCCTCACCATCCTCCTGGTGTTTCTTTTGATGAGCTATAATGCCTCTGACTTAAAGCTTGATCTGCAGCCCAATCTTGAGATGGCCGATTCTTATGCAAGAGAAATGACCCGTTATGCTCCGGTGGTTCAGATCGATAAATCAGCAGTTGTATATGTTAACAATAAAGAGGTGGGAAGGCTTCCTGCTTCAGGTGAAATGAAAGTATTAACTGAAACTCTCAAAGTAGCTAAGGCCGACATCGTTGCGGAAAATAAAAAGAAGCTCGCTAACCAGCAAATTAACCCGGATTTGATTAACCTCATATTTGACAAGGATATGGATTACGCCGTCGTTCAAAGAGTCATGCATGACTCGGCTCTCGCAGGTTATTCACAATTTAAGTTCATTGTGAAAGGAAACTATTAGGATGAAAATTTTACTTGTCGCCATCCTTTATTCAAGTCTTTCTTTGGCCGCCGATAAGGCCGAACCTAAGAAAGAACTAACTAATAAACGTTGGCATACGCTGATGGCATTAGTAGGTCAGGAAATGAAGATCCTGGAAGGGGCCAAGCGCAAAGGTGTCGATATCCGTTATAGAATGCTTGAACTTCATTCGGAACGATTGAAGCTCATCCATGAAAAGAATAACCTGGAATTCATGCAAAAATCCGTAAAAATCGGATCAGGAAAAAACAAGGAAAGTTTTTTCAAAGAAACGAGAAACTACTACAATTTTACAAAAAACTTCGGACTCGATCTCCTTAAGAAAAATCCTTCCAAATATAGAAGGGCCGAAGTTCTTTACGCCCTGGCCTTGAATTCTCGTGACTATGGTCAAGATAATGTCACTGAAAAATTCCTGTTAGAAGTGATATCTCTGGTAAAAGATCCTCACAATTCTTTACGCCACCACGCTGAAACTGCGCTGGCCGATTTTTACTATAACGAAAAACGCTTCCCCGACGCCATTAAGTATTATGAAAGAGTCATCACAAAAGTTGAAGATGATTGGATGACAAAGCATTTATTTAACCTCTCCTGGTGTTATCTGAAAAACCGTGAGTTTGATCGGGCGATTGATACCATCAAAAAATCCTACTTTGAGAGTAAAAATCCAGTCTACGTGAATATAAAAGACCAGGTCCTGGAAAATATTGGTTCATTTTATGTCTATGCCGGAAGACCGTTGGATGGACTTGACTTTTATTTAACAAACGAGAAGAACCCTCTGCCATATCTTATGCCTATGGCGGTTAAGACTTCTGATAAGGGACATGAAAGAGAAACGAAGACGATTTTAGATGCTGCTCAAAAAGTAATCGATAAAAACGGATTCTATGAACATCAGGAAGAATTACTTCATTCTTATATGGATTTCTACCGCCATTATAACCGTTTCACTGACCATGAGAAAATTGCCAGAAACCTGGTTGCCTATTATAAGAAAGCGCACCAGGAACTTGAGAAGGATAAAAAGACCAAATTTAAAATAGAGATGAAAGAAGACGCTATTGAAAAAATGAGAACCTTGGCGGGCTTCCTTCAGGTAAAACTGGTAAAAGATGTCAAAAAAGATGAAGGTCTTCATAATGCTGAAGAATTAGATCTCGTATTGAACTACTTTTCTCACCTCATTACTCTTGATCATACCCGCAAAGTTGAATATTTCTACTTTCGTGCCGAAACTTATTATTCTGTACATAAATTTACCGAGGCTGCCCCTAGCTATGTTGAGGCGATTAATGAGGCCAAAAGAGTTAAAAATCAGGATCTCGCCCGGAAATCGCTTAATTCACTACTCGCTTTAACAGGTCTTGAAGTTCTCGAGAAAAATGAAAATTTAAAGTTTCTGATTTTTGCTTATTCTGAGCACATTGGGCTCTGGCCTCGTGATGACCGATCTGAAAAAATCTATCCTAAACTTTTTGAGATCTACCGCGAAGGGCACGACGATGTGAAGGCCACGGCTTTGATCCGCTCTTATAACAAGGCCTATCCGGAACACTTGAAAGAACAGCAGACTTTCATGACAAAAATTCTTGATCAATTTATTGAAAAACAAAACACAGATAAACTTACTCATTGGGTCGCTGAGTTTAAATTGGGTTTCTTGTCTTTTAATAAAGAGACCATCGAAAAAACGGAAATTATTCTTGGTAATATTCTTTTCATTCAGTATCAAGAACTTGCTAAAAAAGGTGAACGCCTCGCTGCGGCCAAAGGCTTTGAAAGCCTGTATGTCCATAAGCTCTATCCTAATAAGGTTAAGTACCAGGCAGCTTTCTTTGCGGCGATGGCCTATCTGGAGCTAGGTGAGACTGTTAAGAGTTATTACTGGCAGGAGCTTGCTCATGCCCGAATGACTGAAGAGGAAAAATTAGAGCGCCGGGAAGAGCAGCTTAAAATGAGTGAGAGAACTTATCGACTTCAGGACTTTGTAACCTCTTACAAGCTTTCAGAACAGCTTCTGAATAAATACTGTAAGTTAAAAGATGCGACTCAGAACCGTTTCTATGAAATTGCCGTGATGACAGCTGTTGTCGAGGGCCTTCCTGATAACGCTGAAAAGATCGTCCGAGAGTACACTAAATGTATTCCAAATCCTGCTTCCAAAGATCAGGCCCTGGCCCAAATTTATCAATATCATGAAAAGCAGGGTAAGTTTTTTGCGTTAAGAAATTTTCTTAAACGCCATCCGGTTGAGCCTTATATAAGTCAATACCGCTTTACTTTACAAAAATGGTATTGGGAGAAGAATGATTTAAACCTAAAAGACCAAATTCAGAAAGAGTTTATTGCCCTTAAACATCCAGAAGCCACCGCCTGGTTAAAAGAAATCGCTCTTCAGAAAGAAGCTCAAAAAGATATGCAGGCCCTAATGAGTGCTGTGGTTTGGGACAAACCTGTCTTTGATGGGGCCGCCTTCAACAAGTCCTTAGAAAATTATCTTTTAAAACTTAAACACTTTAAAGACCGCTATCAGAATCTCACAGAATCTTCTCAAGTGGACCTTGCCATTCTCACAACCAGGGCCTTCTCTGATGTCTATCGTCATATTGGTGAAACTATTCAGAGTCTGCGCCCCCGCGGAATGGATGATAAAACGGTAAAAGAATTTCAGGCGGCCATGAAAAATGTTTCGGCCCAGTTCATAACCGCTTCTAGACAATACGATAAAAACCTTGAGAAGGCCTTAAAGGATAAAGAAATGCTTGCTTGGGGTTCTCGTTCGATTGCCTCTTTTGAAGAAGTTGAAAATCCTGTTTTTTCATTCTTCACAGGACTTACCATGGATAAGAGTAAGGAGTAGAACATGAAGACAATATCGATTTTATTTCTATTGATGGTTCTGACCTCCTGCTCTTCTTCAAGAATTGACAGGAAGATATCTGATGTAACATGGGACTCACTGGCCGATGAATCTTACCTGCGTTGGGATGAACTACGCCTTAAGAAAAATGCCAATCCTGATCACTCGGTTGTCAATTGTTATCAAGGTAAGGCCAAAGATACTCTTGAAATGTACAAGAAAGATTATCTAACAAAAGGGCAAACCCCTTATTACTGGCTCCATATCGGGAACTGCTATTTTGTACAGGAATCATGGACCAAGGCCGAATTCTTTTATCGTATGGCCCTTGATGAGAATAAGGAAGCGACGGTTAAGTCAATCGCACTTAATAATCTGGGTCTCATTCATTTTAAATACGAACAATGGGAGAAAGGTAGAAACTTTCTCCAGCAATCAATGAAACTAGCTCCTAGTTTTAAAACGCCTCGTTATAATATCTCTCAGCTTTATCTACAGTTTGGTCTTTATGATAATGCCATCTCTGTGCTAAGTGAGAGGGCCTTCCGAGGCCATAAGGATATTGATGTTTATTTTTCCTTGGCAAACGCCTATCTCTATAAGGGGAACCTGAAAGAGGCATCTGCTTATTTTAAAATGATTCCTCTGAATCATTATAAAAGAGAAGACATTGCGGCGACTTATGCTTTGTACTTAATTAAGATCGGTGACCTCAACGGGGCCAAAGAAATTATGCATAACCGAGAAAGATCGGATGTCCCGGAGATCACAGCGATTTCTCAAAAAATTGAAAAGATACTCCTTCAAAGAATGAAAGAGGAATAGATATGAAAACAGCAGTTGCACAGGGACAATTCAGATTATCATGTCTCGACCAGAGAGTTCAGGAATCTTTTATCATTGATAAAAAGAAACTGTTAATTGGTTCTTCCGATAGATGTGATTTTCTGGTTAATGACAAATCAGTCTCATCTATACACGCTTTTCTCTATGTTAACGGAGAGGGATTCCTGGTAAAAGACCTTTGTTCCGAAGCCGGCGTATTCGTCAATGGTAGAAGAGTTGAGGAAGCGACTCTATTTGCGGGAGATACCCTTACAATTGGAACACTCAGTTTTTCCATTGAATCAATGGAGACAGAGGGATCTGTCTTTAACCCAGACGAAGAAATTGCCATTAAAGAAGCCCCTGTCTTTGTAGAACTTCCTTCGAGGGAAGGTCTTGTCTTTATCGATGGTGAGTATTGTGACATTCAATTTGATGATTCAGGATTTGAACCTCTTTCCAGCATTCCTGAAGTTCATATTAACGGCGACTATGTACCTCTTGATGGGATTGATGTCCCGCTTGATATAGCTCACTCTACTAAAGATAAGCGTCTTGAGATCATTAGCTATGTGAACGGTCTTATGATGGATGTGTCTTATCTTGATCTTAAGAATGGGGATTATCAGCTTAATTCTGTTAGAAAGACTAAAACTGATATTCTTTTTCATACCTTACAGAATATTAAAATCTTTTCGATTCATAACGGTGAATTGAAGTTTTATGCCAACGAATCAGTTATTCCTTCTGCTTCATGGGAGAAAATTAATCTTAACGAGCCGTTATTCCTTACCCATGGAGCCGAACAGGTTTCCCTTCGTCTGGTAGAACATGGTACTGGATGGAAAGGAATTCCTTACTTCTATCGCGACCGTGAGTTTTTCACTCAAGGTGGTAAAGTATTTGCCGCCGTCTTCTTGCCACTTTTACTTCTATTATTTGTAACAATACCAAGTAATGAGGATCTGAAAGAAGAAATGGCGGTGGTATATAAACTTCCGGAAAAAGTACAGAAGCCCACTGAAGCCCAGGAAAAATCCGATTTATCTGCCGAAGTCTTAACCAGTAAGACTGAGAATACTGGCCATAAAGAAACACAACAACCTGATAAAAAAGTTGAATTTGCTCAAGCTTCTCAGAATCAAAAGGTTGTCGCCAAATCTGCAGCTCCTCAAGCGGCGGCGGCCAAGCCTGTTGAAACCGCCCCTGTTAAGGCCTATGAATTCACTAGTTCAGTTT
>JAEYUK010000083.1 GCA_023432655.1 Pseudomonadota bacterium
CCTATAATCAGACCACAACAGGCATCGTGATTTTAAGAGGCGGGATTTATGAGAAGAAATCCTGGGATGATTCCCTGGTTTTTAAACGCATGAGCTGGTACCACGGTATGACCCTTTATTTTGATGCTCTATTTTGGAAGGCCGATATTGATTCGCCTTTTTCAAATTGGTTTTCATCAACGGAAAAAGAATTCTTCACTAAGTGCGAGCACTTTTTAGTGACTGCTGGTTACAGTGCTGATCCTTCTAAAATTTCCCACGTTAACTTCAGGGAGCAAATGAAGCTTAATGGTTATGATGAAATTGTTCTCAATACCTTTGCTTCTTCTTTAAAAAGCCATCCATCGGCCACAGACTGGCGTCTTCAGAATTACAAGTTTATGGGGTACTGTAAACGGGCCCCAAGCCGGGTAAAAGGGAAGGGGTTAGCGATTAATTTTCCTAGTTTTGAGCAATTAGAGGTTGAGCTTTAGGCCACAAGCTCTTGAAAAATTGAAGATCAGAATAACTTATAGGGGATAAATCCTTATTTTGCTTAAGAAAATCGTCATACATCCGATAGGTACTTGAGGCATTATGACTGATAAAAAGTTTCAACGATTTGGGAAGTATTTGATTTTGGATCACCTAGTTGATGGTGGTATGGCAAAGATTTGTCGTGCCCGATACTTAGGGGAACAAGCAAATAAGATGGTTGCTGTGAAAATGGTGCAACCGCAATTCTCTAACGATGAAGCTTTTGTTCGTATGTTTCAAGATGAGCTTAACATTACCTTCGGTATGCTTCATCCAAATATCATGCAGGTGTATGATTACGGTAAAACCAATGGTCAGCTTTACACCGCTATGGAGTACATCCATGGTGCTAACTTAAAGCAATACCTGGATCGTCTTAAAGAGCGCAAAGTTGTTTTTCCTGTAGAGATTTCTTGTTTCATTATTTCACAGGTGTGTTTAGGCCTTCATTATGCGCACACATTCACTGATAAACTAACAGGTAAACCTTACAATATCGTTCACCGTGATATTTCTCCTCACAACATCATGCTTACCTATGATGGAGCAGTGAAGGTGATCGATTTCGGTATTGCTAAAGCCGAGACAAACTCTGAAGCTACTCAAGCTGGAACGATTAAGGGGAAACTATCCTATCTCGCTCCCGAGTATTTAGATGGTCTTGAACTGGACGCCCGTTATGATGAGTTCGCCGTAGGTATTACCATGTGGGAACTTCTCTGTTCGAGAAAGCTCTTTCAGGCAAATAACGATCTAGCCGTTTTAAAACAAATTCAGGCCTGTAAAATTACTCCACCGTCTGAGATCAATCCTCTAGTTCCGAAAGAGCTAGATGCGATTGTTATGAAGGCCCTTTCAAAAGATCGTGCTCATCGTTACGAGAATCTTGATCAGATGAACCGGGCTTTAGTAAGATTTCTCTATTCAACATATCCGGATTTTAACGCCTCCGATTTAAAGACTTTCGCCGATGACTTATTTAAGCAAGAAATTGCCAGTGATCAGACGAAGTTCGTAGAATACGGCAGCATCGATATCGCTCCTTATATTGAAGATATGAAGCAGGAGGAGAGTCGAACCGGTAAAATCAATCGTAAGGAAGTTGGGGCCAAGACTGCGGTCGTTCAGCCTAGAGAAAAAATTCGTGAACTTGAAATGACGATTGAGCCGGTTGAAGTTGAAATCAG
Source organism: Pseudomonadota bacterium (assembly GCA_023432655.1). Lineage (GTDB taxonomy): Bacteria > Bdellovibrionota > Bacteriovoracia > Bacteriovoracales > Bacteriovoracaceae > Peredibacter. The sequence goes on from JAEYUK010000083.1 coordinate 1,704, forward strand.
CCTGGCAAAAAAAGAACATACTCAGACGAGAAAGTTGAATAAAGCGGCCTTACAGACTGCTAAAGCGTCCTCGCGCAATACGAAACTTAATTCTTCCGGCTCTACAATTAAGAATGCTGCAAAAGATAAGACCGGTAGCCGTACGGTTTCGAAAAAAGAACTCGCCCGGCAGGAAGATAAATCTTCTCCTAAGACAATGATTATTTTGATCATTGCAGCTTCCTTTGCTTCAATTACATACTTCCAAGGTGATTTGACAGAGAAATTCATTGGAATCAATCTGAAGAAAATGATTCACGGTGAAGAAGCGAAGAGAACAATCTCTTCAGTACCTGCACAAAATAAAAAATCAGAAACAGCTAAAACCGCACCTGTGGCAACCACTGGTAAGATCATTATGGGCGGAGTTGATATTTCAATGGAAGTTTATGTAAATGGGACTAAAACCGAATACATGGGCCGTCCAATTCAAGTTGAACTTGATAAAGAAATAACTGTTGCTGTGAAAAAATCTGGCTACATCCCTTATGTGACCAGGCTGACTTTGAGTAAAGATAAGAACTCTTCGGTTGTAAACGTCCCGGAGCTGGAAAGAGCGAAAATGGGACTCCTCACAACTTCGCTAAACTACACCGCGGGCTCAAAGCTTGTGTATGAAGAAGCAGGTGAAAAAGTCGAAAGAGATCTGCCTTTCCGTGATATTCAGATTCCGGAAGGAACTTACCAGGCGAAGGTTATCAATCCAATCCTTGGTACTGAGAAGCGTGTTGAGTTCTCGATTGAAGAGAATAAGAAACATTTCTTAGAGTAAGAATTATTCCTCAGGTTTTTTTTCTTCAGTAGGTTCGTCAAATCTCTTTGACTGTTTAAAGCGATTCATTTTTCTCATGTTAAGAAGTTTGATGATCTCTGCGGCCGTTTCTTCCAAAGCCTTCCCGGTGACGTTAAAAATCGGCCAACGCTTATTTTCAGCAAAGATCTTATTGGCCCATTCGATTTCTTCCACGACTTTATTCATGTCCGCATAATCGCCCTCGTCATTGGAAAGGCCCAGGCGAGTGAGGCGATTCTTACGAATCTGGAAAAGAGCATCTGAATCAATAGTAAGACCAAAAATCTTCCTCTGATCGACTTGGAAAAGCTTCTCATGGAGAGGAACTCCCATAACAATGGGAACGTTTACGGTCTTAATTCCTTCCAGCGATAAATACATTGAAAGAGGTGTTTTCGAAGTACGGGAGATACCCACCAGGATAACATCAGCTTCTTCCAGAGAGTTAATATTCCTTCCGTCATCGTGATTGAGAGTGAATTCAATGGCGGCGACTCGTTTAAAGTACTGATCATTAACGGCGTGGAGTAGACCTGGTTTATAATCTGGCTCAGCTTCAAAAAAGTTTGAAAAGGTTGTAAGAAGGGGACCTAAGACATCTACCGAACGGACATGGTC
>JAEYUK010000093.1 GCA_023432655.1 Pseudomonadota bacterium
GTAATAAATTGTGATCACTTAAAGTCTTTTTAAATAGCTTCGTTCTAGTGAGCACTTGTTGGTAGAGCCAGGGGAACTTTTTGTCTTTCTTTATTTTGTTATGAATGATTAAGCGGGCCTCTTTATCTTCAAGATAAAAACGTAATGCTTCATACTCAAGATAGGATACGACCAGATGCAGGCGGGTCGCCTGGGAACTTTTTGGATAGTACTTCTTTAATGTATTCAGAACAGGTATAAGTTCTTTCTCATGACTTCTCGCCCACCAGTGAAACTCTTCATGCAGCCAGGCCGCCAGTAATTTTTGAGGATTATTGAAGTGAGTTGAGTTCAGGATTATGGCGCTATCCCCATCAAGATATTTATGATCTTTGGCTTGAGAATCGATCACAATATTTCTCTGAAAACTAAAGGTCTTGAGGTTATAGATCTGTTCGAGTTGATGGAGGTTCTGGCGAGAAATGTAAGTGAATTTGTCGGGATTTCTTTCACCAATGATTAACCCGTCATAAGGGACTGGTTCATGAGAACTACAAGCACTTAAAATTAATAGAATCAACATGAGGATACGCATCTTAAAAAATATACCACGCTCCTCATTTCCATATTACTAGGCAAAGTCTGTATCAGGGGAAGTTTCTAAGGATGTTTGACATAATAGTGGGAGGAGAGTTCCATCATGAAAATTTTCGTTTTTTTTACTCTAATTGTATTCAACATTACGATTGGGCATTCTGCTGAATACGCCAAAGAACTTTGCGGTGAGGGGTTCCATACCATCACTCCTATCAATGACTGGCAAGGAGACGAAAAAAACATTTGTCGGAATGCGATATGTTAAGATGACGTGGTTGAGATCAAACGTGAAAGATGTGTGAAACCTTCGGAGGATACTGAAAACATTATTGTGGTTTTGACTAATGACCATGTTAGTGGACACAATACGATGGCCTACAAAGGAAAAGCGGATTTCGTATATATTGAAGAAGGTGATGCTTGCTTCGACTCATGTAAGCCCGAGGAAGTGAAAAAGCTTTTTGGTAAAAAGGTCATTTCAGGCCTTAAACGACCCTCTTGCGTGGAGTGTTTTAAAAAGAGAAAAGGGGAATATGACAATTCCTTTGAATACAAAGAAATTGGTAAAAGATTATATCCAAATCAAAAATGTTATTTTGCCTGCCGTGATCCTAAGGGACCTATCGTTACTTCAAGAAAACTCAAAACTGAGTGCGAACAATGTGTAGGTCTAAACGGACATCAGGGAGAGGAATTTAGATATTTAAAAGACAGACATGGCCAATGTTATGAGATTGATTTTGATAATGGGAAATGGACCGTTCCCGCATTCTTATGTGGCAAAAACAAAGATCTCATGACAACGACTTATGAGTGGGGTTCTTCTTATAGTGTCAAAACAATCCTCTTTAAACAAAAACCTGATTGTAAAGAAGTCGATGTGCAAACCGGAGGCAGGATTTTTAGTCGGGTAGTTGGTTCATCTTTTTGTGACTCAGGAAGCAAGGATAACTCTGATAGAAGCATCGTTCCGGACAAGTCGAGTCCAGGAAAAAGTAATTCAAAAAGTAGAAGTTCTGCGACTAAACAATAGGACGATGCCATTGGAATCTAAATTCATTCTAGTGGCTGACTTCATTTTAACCTAAACACGAAATTCAAAGTGAGTGAGTTCTAGAACTTAACGTATCTCATTCTTGGGCCTAAGAATTCTTCTATAATTCTTATGATGATTAATTTACAGCATGTTTTGTATTTCATTGTCCGTGAGTTTTTAAACTTTTTTCAAAAGGATGAAAAATGAAGATGATGAAGTTGCCAGTAGGAATGTTGATGGCCGTAACGATGCTTGGGACATCTGTTATTCCACAAGGTGTACAAGCCAATGTAATGACTGATTATGAAATGACTACAGTCTCATCGCAGTCAAAGATCAATGAAGTCTTTGATCGCTTCCATTACACTATGTCTGTAGAGTGGGACCAAAAAGATGAAGCCTTCAAGGCCCAAGCAGAATCTGATCTTTTACAAGCAATCCAAGCTTTAAAAGATTCAGGTGTTTCTGTTTCTGAAATTCAGAATCAGATGGAAAGACAACTCCTGAATGGTAAAGGTCAGGCTGAATATCGTCGTTTTGTTGAAGCTTTAAAAGCTCAGAATGTTTCAGCTGATGAAGCTGCAGAACTTACAACTAAGTTCATGGAAAAAAACTATGCTGAAGGCGCGAACTTCAATGGTGGCGGCGGAAGAAGCCCATGGCGATTTGTTGCTGCAGTACTAGTGATTGCAGTTGTAACTTATGTCATCATTCGTCACCACGACGATGATGATGATAGTGATGAGCATGAGCATGAAGAGCCGGGTAAACCAGGTCATGGTGACTGCGAATATCCGCGTAATTTTAAATCTGGTGGATACGGCGGTAGCTATGGCGGCGGATACAATGGCGGTGGTGGCTACGGTGGTGGCTACGGTGGTGGCCATGGTGGCAACTGGGGTGGTTGTCGCGACTAAGTCAATTTCGAACTTTCCAGGAGGGCACCTTAGAGTGCCCTCTCTTTTTTCTTCTTGTTGTTTAGGTTTTGAGTTTCCACTACAATAAAAACTAATATTTTTTTATTTTAAATTGGTGTTTTTATGTTGGGGAATTCTGTCTTACCTTGGGAGAAGAAGGTCGATCTTGTATCCGCTTCTTATAACCGCATTCAAAATCGCACGGGCTTTGCTCATCAGTTCTATGTCTATTTTTTTAAGCTTAATCCGAAAATCAAAGAGTATTTTAAGAACACGGACTTTGAACATCAGGAAAAACTCCTTTTGAGAGGACTTCAGTACTTATTAGAGTTTATGGATGGAAAAAATGAGAATGCGCGAAGACAGGTTATCCGGCTATCTCAGTCTCACTCCATTCATGGCCTCAGGGTGCATCCTCATCATTATTTTTATTGGATTGAAGCTTTGATTCTTTCTGTCCGCGATTACGATCCTTACTGGAGTGAAGATTTAGAAGATAAGTGGAGAGAAGTCATCAATTTTCCGGTAAGTTTTATGATCAGCCAGTACTGTAAAGAACTTGAGGATTAAAAGGGATAGGAATGGACGCTAATTTTTGGATACAAGCATGGAACGAAGGTCGAACCAACTTCCATAAAGAACAATATAATGAAAAACTTCTGGCCCATTTTCCGCGATTAAATCCCGAAAGTGGACAGAGAGTGTTGGTTCCTTTGTGTGGCAAATCGAAAGATCTTTTATGGCTATCAAAGCAGGGACTTATGGTCCATGGTGTAGAACTGCACGAACAAGCGGTTAAAGATTTTTTTACAGAAAATAACCTGCCGGTTCCGTCCAGGATCCAGGATGAGAACTACATTAATTACAGTGAAGAAAATATTCGGCTTAGTTGCGGTGATTTTTTTAAGCTTCCCCTGAGTGAAGTTTATGACTTTGTTTATGACCGCGCTTCTTTAGTGGCACTGCCTACTCAGATGAGGAAGGACTACTCACAAGTCATTAAGCGTTCTTTAAGGTCCGGTGGTAAGTACCTACTGGTAGTCTTTGAATACAATCAAGCAGAATTGGATGGTCCGCCCTTTAGTGTGAGCGAGAAAGAAATCCATGAGCTCTATGATGATAGTTTTAAGATAACTCATTTGGAGAGTGAGACGCTCCAAAATGAAGGAACTAAATTTGAAAAGCTCAGTTCTTTTAAACAGAAAGTTTATCTTTTGGAGAAAAATTAATATGCCATACATTAATGTGCAAATCACCCAAGGGGCTTCGCGAGAGCAAAAGGCCCAGATTGTTAAAGACATGACGGATTCTCTGGTTAATGTTCTTGGTAAGAAGCCAGAGCATATTCATATCGTCATCCAGGAAATCAAAGAAGAGGATTGGGGATTTGCAGGGATGTTGACTGATGATTGGAAGAAACAAACTAACTAGTTGGTATTCTAAGCGAGAGCAACTAGGCATGGAAGCCTGGAGTAAATGGATGCAAGTCAATGCTTCTCGAATCATTGTTTCAGGTGGGGGATATCAAAAGTTGTGAATAATGATTGTGGCTATATAGTCATCGAGGCGGAGAATCATGAAGGAGCGGCCAAGATCTTTTTGAATCATCCACATTTTTCGATATTTCCCGGTGATAATTTGGAGATCATGGAATGCTTACCAATTCCTGGACAGTAAATAGAGATGAGTTCTGCGAAACTTTAAGTAAGGAATAACAGGAGAATACAAAATGGCTAAGTATGTTGATGGTTTCATCATTCCAGTTAAAAAGAAAAACATTAAAGACTATAAGAAGCTAGCGAAGCTTGGCTGCAAGGTCTGGATGGAACATGGGGCACTCGAATATTTTGAATGCGAAGGCGCCGTTTTAAATCATCCTTGGGGCTTGCCTTTTGCGAAGTTTGCGAATCTTAAGCCTGATGAAACGGCGATTTTTGCTTTTATTGTCTATAAGTCTAAGGCACACCGGGACAGGGTGAATAAGAAGGTCATGGCGGACAAGAGGATGTCGCCGGAGAACTGGAAACACACTAAAATGCCATTTGATATGAGACGTTTTACTGCAGGAGAGTTTAAGGTTCTTGTTAGTGGGTAGTCTGAGACGCGTATTCTCATAATTACTTAAAGATGAGGTTTATCATGATCACTGGCCATGTTTTTATTGCTACTAGTATCGATGGTTTTATCGCAAAATCCAATGGAGATATAGAATGGTTACTCAAAAGGGACGATCCTTCTGAAGACCATGGATATAATTCTTTTATTACGGATATTGACGGAATCATAATGGGTCGGAAGACTTTCGAGAAAGTAATGCAATTCGAGGAATGGTTTTATTCCAAACCAGTGATTGTTTTATCGAATACACTCACGAGTTCGAGTGTTCCAGAGACATTAACGGATAAAGTGAGAATTTTAAACTCAACTCCGAGCGAACTAATGAATAGTTTAGCGAAAGAAGGCTGGAAGAGGGTTTACATTGATGGCGGACAGCTTATTCAGTCATTTCTTCGAGAAGGCCTCATTGAAGATTTGATTATTACCTCTGTACCAGTTCTCCTTGGCGAAGGACGTCCATTATTTGGACCTTTAAAGAATGAAATCTCATTAGAGCACGTAACGACTTTATCTTTCCCGTCTGGACTAGTTCAGTCTAAATACCGCGTATGTTGAAAGTAAGGTCGTCAGACCGTAGGTCAAAACAGTCCTTAATAAAGTAATACTTGGAACAGCAATCTCTGAAATATCAAAAAGAGATGAGACTCTTCTGGAAGTTATTTTCGATTAAACTTCTGATTGTGGAGATATTGGAATTAAAATGGTGCGCCCGACAAGATTCGAACTTGTGACCCCTACCATGTCAAGGTAATACTCTAACCAACTGAGCTACGGGCGCATTGAGATAAGAATTTTAAAAAGTTTTGAACACTCTGTCACTAAACTTCCTTAACTTTCCTGTAGCTTTCCATGACTTTGAGCAGAATTTAAGATAAATATTTGCCTTATGACGTCTCGATTACACCGAAAGTTCGGTCTATGGATAATTCACCATGCCTTTGAGTTCAAATGGTTCTATTTGGGGGCCTTTGTTTGCTTGTATGTGCTTCAGGTTTTTCAAAGTGAGATCCCGGAGCGGATCAGGCATTTGACTAAAATTCTGGGGAGTGGGGAGATTGAACAGACCAGCGTCTTTATTTTTGTGGGACTGGCGCTAGGGATTCTGTTATTTAGAACGAGTTCCCGTTTACTCTTTTTTTATCCGGCCCGGGTTCAGCAAAAACTTTTAAGAATGGAACTCCTGGAGCTTCTGGAAAAGGTTCCTACCACCCGCTATGAAGGGCGCAGTCAGGGACAAATCTTTCAGATTCTTTTCGATGACATTAATAACCTTCGGGCCTTTGTTGGATTTGGGCTTTTACAGATCGGGAATCTTTTCATCGCGGCCTGGGTCCTGATTCCCAAGCTTAACCAGACTGACGGTTATTTGTGGCCGGCCTTTATTCCGCTTTTTGCCTCGGTATTTTTGTTCACCATTACTTCTTTAATTAATCAGAATTACTTCAAAAAAATGATGGATAAGAAGGGTGAGGTTCAGCAGTACATTATTGAATCCTATGAGGCGAAACAGACGATTAAAAATTTCCACCGGGAAGACAGTTTCATCAAGGGGTTTGTTCGTGTCTCAACGGAAGAGCTTGCCTTATTTTTTAAATCGGCGATTGGCTTTGCTATTACAGGTCCCTACGTAAAACTTGGTCTTGGGGCATCCCTTTTGTGGGCCGCTTTAATTATCCGTGCTCGTGGCGGGACTTCTTCGGATCTGGTTTTCTTTTCCGGGTTTTTGTATTTGTTTCTGGAGCCAGTGATGTTTATGTCCTGGGTGGCCGTGGTTGTTTCTCAGGGCTTTGCCGCTTGGAGAAGGGTTAAGGAACTTTATGGGGTTCTTATTGTTCCTTCGCAAGATGAAAAAGAACTAGCGGAATCTCATTTTGAAGAAACCTCAGAAGGTTTTCGTTTTAGTACTCTATTTTGGAAAAGACTGATCAATGTTTCTTTCCTGCGAGGCAAATGGAGTGTCCTGGTTGGTGAGACGGGGAGCGGGAAAAGTTATCTTCTTTCAAAGCTTGCCACTGCCATGGTGTTAAAGAACCGAACAATCACTATGGTTCAGCAGGAGCCTTATCTTTTTAATGATACCATTCAGGAAAATCTTTTCCTCGGTAAAGAAGTGACTCCTGAACTCCATTCCCGTGCTATTGAACTTTTAAAACTATTCCAGCTTGATAGTTTAGCTGTAAGTGTTGAGGAAGTTTTGAGGCTAGAGGTCGGCGAGAATGGTAAAAGGCTCTCTGGGGGGCAGATAAAACGAGTCGCTCTGATTCGTTCCATTTTATCCGGAGCTGACGTTCTTATCTGGGATGATCCTTTTTCTTCGGTGGATATCATTCTGGAAAGAAGG
>JAEYUK010000133.1 GCA_023432655.1 Pseudomonadota bacterium
GTGCCACTAAGCACGCGGTTAAGGCCTTCACGAGGGTTCTAAGAGAAGAGACCTGTGGAAAAAATATCAGGGTGATGCAGATTCCTCCTGGGATGGTAGATACGGAATTTAGTTCAGTTCGTTTTAAAGGGGATGAGTCGATGGCGAGTGCTGTTTATTCTCATATGACCCCCTTACATGGTGAGGATATTGCCCGCATGATGACTTTTATGTTGGAGCAGCCTCGGCATGTGGTGATTGATGAAATTATTACGATGCCCACCGATCAGGGTTCTCCTACAACTGTTTCAAGGAAAAGCGTTTGAAGACTCTTGAGGCCGTCATCGTTAATTCTAAAGAAATTAAACGGCAGCAAGTGAAGTTTGATGAAGAAAGTGGACTCATCACAGCTGTTGGTGAGTTAGGCATTCCACACTCTGGGCTTGATTATTATTACGATGACGATTGTCTCTTGTTTTCCGGAATGGGGGATGTCCATATTCACGCCCGGGAAGACGTTTCAGGTAAAAATAATTATAAAGAGGATTTTACATCCGCACGGGCAGCTCTTCATAACGGAGGGCTTTGTCACGCCGGTGATATGCCTAATAATCCCATTCCACCGGTGGATGATCGTTCCTACGAAGAGAAACTGAAACTCGCTTTAAAGGCCCAGGGAGAGTTTTGGACGTATGCCGGTATTGGCCCTCTTACAAGGCCTTTAAGTTACCCTGTTCCTTACAAGGTCTATATGGGGCCTTCCATTGGAGAGTTATATTTTAAAGATTTATCTTCTCTGGAAAATGTCCTCACTCATTACAAAAATCAAACAGTGAGTTTTCACTGTGAAGATCCAGTGATTCTAGAGGAGCATAAAACGGAAAGCCATCATCATGAAAGAAGACCTGCCAGGGCCGAAGTTGTGGCCACCAGGGATGCCCTCATGCTGATTGAAAAGTTTGGTCTTCAGGGGAAACTCTGTCACTACAGTTCCGGTGAAGGTTTAAATCTCATTCGAGAGGCCAGAAAAAAAGGGCTTCAAGTTGAAATTGAAGTAACCCCTCAGCATCTCTATTACGGTATTGATGAGTTGGAGGAAAAAGATTACACCCGTCTTCAAATGAATCCGCCGATTCGTTTAGCTCATGACCGGAAAGTTCTTTTAGAGGCCTTAAAAAATGGTGAGATTGATTATCTTGCTACTGATCACGCGCCTCACACCCATGAAGAAAAATTAAAAGGTACTTCGGGACTCACTGGTCTTGATACGTTTGCTCCTTTTGTGACCTGGCTCTTAAAAGAAGGGGTAAGACCTGAGATCATTGCTAAAATAACCGCTGAGAATCCCGGCAAATTTTTTAATAAGTTTCTTCCTTCCTGGAAGAAGATTTCTCCCGTTTTTGAGCGGATGGGAAAAGGTGTTGGTCAAACGGCGGAAGGGTATCGGGCCAATTTCACTGTGATTAATCTTAAGCGCCCTTGTACTGTGAGCGCTCAAAATTTAAAAACTAAAGTCGGACACTCGCCTTTTCTTGGTGTAACTTTTCCCGGAAGTCTTGAGGCCTTGTTTATTGGAGGAAGAAAGTTATGAAGATGTTGTTGATTACAACTCTCATTCTAGTAGCAGGTATCATCGGGCTTTTATCGTGGGCTTCCTATCCGTGGAGTCTGGGGAAATCGGTACAAATTCGGCCTATCATTGATGTTGAGCCTCAGGATATGCTTGATGTTGAAGAGCACCCGTCTGTGATTAAGCTTCTGACTTTTAACCTTGGTTTCGTCTATGGAGAGGGTTCTGAGGGGCCGGGCTATGAAACTAAAGACAAGGACTATTTCATTAAGCGCCTGGATGTGCTTTCAGAAGAGCTAAAAAATTGGGGCGCCGATATCGTTTTCCTTCAGGAGATAGATTTTTCTTCTTCCCGTTCGGCTTCTATTAACCAGGCCGAATATCTGGCCAAGCGGGCTGGTTACCCTTATGTGGCCGAAGCTGTTTCCTGGGATGCTAATTACATTCCTTTTCCCTACTGGCCGCTGAATCGGAATTTTGGACGAATGCTCTCAGGGGGAGCGATTCTCAGCCGTTATCCATTGACCAATCACGAAGTGACTCTTTTAGATAAACCGTCTTCTTCACCTTGGTGGTATAACTTATTTTACCTTCATCGTTACTTTCAGAAAGTTTCGGTCGCAATTGGGAATAAGAAGTTCAGCGTCTTGAATCTTCACCTGGAAGCTTTTGATAAAGAAAACCGCATGAACCAAATTAAAGAATTAGTGCAAAAAATAAAAACTGAGAACATTGATTTTGTGGCGGGGGATTTTAATATGCTTCCCACCAGTGCGGTTAAGCGTTCTAAGTTTTTTAATGACGATGATTACGAAAATGATCAGAGTTTTGAGCTCATGCTGGAGTCAGGGCTTCTGGAAGTCGTTCCGGAGGAAATTTACGTGAAGGATGAGTCGCTCTTCTTTACTTTCCCGGCCTGGGCACCGGACCGAAGACTCGACTATATTTTTTACAAAACGGGCCTTAAAATGATGAAGGCCGAAGTTTTACCTCAGGCCTTCTCGGATCATTTGCCCCTTAGGGCAAGTTTTCAAATTGATAGTCCGCGAATTAATCCATATTCACAATAAGTTTCTGACCAGGGTAGATGGTACCGGCCTTAAGAGAATTCATCTTAATTAGGGCCTCCATATCCTGGTTAAACTTACGGGCAACCTTAGTCAGGTGATCACCTTTTTTAACTGTGTAGATACCTTTCTTGGTGTCTGGTAAAACAATCTTTTGTCCCACCATGATGTGGCCTCTTTTAAGATTATTGGCCTTTTTGATTTTAGTGAGATTGAGATCAAAAACTTTGGCAATATTTGTTAAGTTATCACCAGGCTTAACTTTGTAAACGATAGGTTTGTTGGTCACTTTTACTTTAGGTTGTGTTTTGGCCTTTGCAATCGTTCGGACTGGAGTTGATTCATTTGTGTCATTAATCTTCAAAGTTTGGCCAATTTTCACTCGAGTTCTCCAGGTCTTTAACCCGTTTAGTACCGCTAGTTCACCAGGCTTGACATCAAACTTACGAGCAATAGATACCAGAGTGTCTCCGCGCTTAACTTTGTAGGTGTCCACTTTAGTTTCTACTTTCGTCTCAACTTGAGCGGTACGACGATTTCTTTCCTTTCTCATTTCGTTAGACGGATTAACTGAAGCGACAGCAGATGAGGCTTTGGAAGACTCTAGGTTCTCCAAGCGGTAAGCGTATTGGGATTTTGGAACACGGAGATAGTAGGTCCCGGCCAGAGCTCTTGGAGTGGATGCTCTTTTAAGTTCCGGATTAAGCTTCATTAAATGTTCCTGAGAAATATTCAAGCGCTTAGCAATAGTAGAAAGGGGGACATTCTTTTTAATCGGCTTAAGCTCTGTTAAATCAAAAAACTTATGTTTTTTATTTGGAATTTCGAAACCATATTTCTTGGCATTATTCATCACGTGCATTGCTGCCAGAACTTTTGGAACGTAGTTAATTGTTTCAGAAGGTAATTGTTTATTACGAGACATCTCATAGAAGTCCCGGGTTCCGTGTTTCATGATACGTCTGATAATTCCGTATTCACCGGCATTGTAGGCAGCGAGAGCGAGCTCCCAGCTAGAAAAAACGTTATGGAGATCTTTAAAGTACATCGCCGCAGCTTTAGTGGCCTTAAAGAGATCACGGCGCTCATCTAGTTCAGAAGTAACTCTGAGTCCGTATCTTGTTCCTGTGCCTTTAATAAACTGCCAAGGGCCCACGGCCGAAGCGTGAGATTTAGCTCCGAGGTAGTAACCAGATTCAATTAGTCCTACGAAATAAAGTTCTTTAGGTAGGCCATGTTCTTGAAGAATTTTTTCAATGTGATGTCTGTATTCCTCACCATTATTAATGAAGCGCTGGAATCGATCGCGATTTTTTTTCGTAAAATACTCAACCCAAAACTGCATACGTTTGGTGTTTTTTTTCATCAGGAAATTTCGGGAATAGGGAATGTTGTCACCCTCTGATTCCGGAAGTTCCACATCGATTTCATTTCCGCCAACTTCTTTTTTAATGGAGTGGTCATCAGCATCAGCTTCGGCCATCTCATGCAAGTATTCACCAGAAGTGTGAGTCTTTTCGAAAAGATCTTCATCATCGACTTGCACTGACTCCATGAGTTTACCCATGTCTTTAGAAGGCGGGTGATTCATTTGTTTTTTCATTTGGGAGCAACTAGTAAAAAGCAGTGCGGAAAGCGATAACGCAGTTAGAACTGATATTTTCTTCATGAAAATCCTCTGATTAGACATTTCTTGTCAGAATTTATTCTAACATTGACTAATCTCAATGCAAGAATTCTTAACAGGCAAATCTAACCCTCCTATACTGACCCCCATGTTGGAAACGGATGAACATTCACCCCGGCTTATTGGATTTAGAGAATGGGTCTCGCTCCCGGACCTGAATCTTCCAGCGATTAAGGCCAAAGTAGATACTGGAGCAAAAACCTCAAGTCTTCACGCTTATGATATCGAGGTTATGGATAAGGGTGGGAAAAGCTACGTCCATTTTAAAGTCCATCCCTTGCAACATGATTTCAGTGTGGTGATTAAATGCCGGGCCCTCTTAGTTGACCAAAGAGAGGTAACTGATTCCGGGGGCCACAAAGAGACCCGCTATGTGATTCAGACCACGATGGTTTTAAGCGGACTAAAAAAACAAATTGAACTCACTTTAACTAATCGGCAGGAAATGAAGTTTCGCATGCTGATAGGGCGTGGGGCCTTAAGGCACTATCACATTGACCCCATATCATCTTATTTGGCCGGGAAAACGATTAAACAGAAGCGGTTTTTAAGAGAGCTTAGAGAGAAGATGAGGAAGCTTTAGCATAGGCCTCATCAATCTTCGCCGCCAGAATAAAATCATTCTCATGAAGATTATTATTAGCGTGAGTCCAGATTTCAATATCGCAGTGACCCCAACCCAGATGAATTTCTGGATGATGCTTTTCTTCTTCAGCAATCCTTCCCACTTCATTGGTAAATTCCAGGGCCTTTTTAAAATTTTTAAATTTAATTTTTCTCATGATGCGACTGCCATCATGAGTGAGAGACCAGTCAGAGGATAGAGTGGAGAGGAGTCTTTCTTTCTCTTCTTGAGGAAGCGGCGGCACATAGCTATGGCAAGGGACACACTTTTTGTCTTTTAGATCCATTTTTTTTCTCCTAGACTTTAATTTAGTATCCATTAAAACCGCGGAGTCGTAAATGCGCGTATTGTGTTTTCTCATCCTTCTCATCAGCTGTTCTCACCAAGTAAAAATTGTGGCCCCGACAGCTCTGGAGCCAAGAGTCGCACATGAGGCCCGCGCCCAGCATGAGATGGTGACAAGTCAAGGTGATGCAACTACCCGCGCCGCTCTGGCGACTTTCACTAAGGGTGGAAACATTATTGATGCTTTTGTGGCCGCATCCTTTGCGATCTCGGTTGAAAGACCCCATTCCACAGGAATTGGTGGGGGAGGCTTCCTTCTTTATTACGCCAAAGAAGAAAACAAAGTTTACGCTTTTGACTTTCGTGAAGTGGCCCCCCTTAAGGCCACGAGTAAAATGTATTTAACTAAGAAAGGAGAGGCCCAACCTCATTTATCGCAAAAGGGCGCTCTGGCAGTGGCGAACCCAGGGCTTGTGAGAGGGCTTTATGAGATCCACAAGCGTTTTGGAAAACTTCCCTGGAGTGAAACAGTTCTTCCGGCCATTAAGCTCGCTCGAGAAGGCTTTCCCATGTATGACGCTCTAGCGGAAGCTCTAGAGC
>JAEYUK010000146.1 GCA_023432655.1 Pseudomonadota bacterium
AAGTTTCGCCTTTAATGAGCTTATTTGCGAGATCCGTTATCGGTCGGTAACCAGTGGTCTCTTCCACCAATTGATTAAAGTTATGAAAGCGGTTTGGATCTAATAAGTGAAGTCTAGCGTAGTGACCTGCCACACCGAGAATCTCTGGAGTACCAGAAAGAAGAAGAACTCCAGGAGTATCTTTCGCAAGTGCTGCCACAAAATCATATTCCATAGAAGAGTTATTTGGTGCCCAACGAAGCTGGTGGGCCTCATCTACCACTAAAAGATCCCACTTGGATTCCATCGCCTGTTCCAGCAGCCAATCCTCTTTCATCAAATAACGAAGAGAAGCCACGAAAAGTTGCCCCTCTTCGAATGGTCTGTCGCCTTTTTCAAGTTTGGAGTCGTGGTTAATCGTTTGAAACGTCAGTTGAAACTTTCTGAGCATTTCCACGAACCACTGGTAGACCAGTGAATCGGGAACAATAATTAAGCACCTTTCTACCCGACCGGTAATAATCAAGTGGTGAAGAATTAACCCTGCTTCAATCGTTTTCCCTAGCCCCACTTCATCGGCAAGGAGCACTCTGGGACGAGTTCTTTTAGTGACTTCATTTGCCACGTACATCTGATGCGGAATAAGTCCGATACGAGGACCAGTAAATCCTCTAATTGGGCTAATAAATAGCTTCCTCTGATTTAACAAGACGTCATAACGAAGTTTAAAAAGTTCGCTCGAATCGATATTACCGGCGAAAAGCCGTTCTTCTGGCTTAGAAAAGGAAAGGGTATCAGCAAGCAGGGATTCAGAAAGAACCTTGCCTTCACCATGATAAGTCACGATTCCATTGGCCTCAGTAGAAGATTCAACAATAAAGCTCAGACCATCGTGCCCCTTAACTTCATCTCCTTCCACGAACTTAATTCGGCGAAGGGGTGCAGTCTGGGCCCCATAACGGCGGTCAACCTTGGCCGCAGGAAAGAAGCAAGTTACGGTTTTTGATTCAACCTCAACAATAACTCCCAGCCCTAACTCAGGTTCTGATTCCGATATCCAGCGTTGACCTGTGATGAACTGCTTCATCCTTCCTCCATCTTAGGTGACAAATTAGTACTAATGGACCAAGATATTACCAAATGCCACAGAGGGGTTAAAGCTTATGATGAAAAAAATTTCGCTCTTAATGAGTCTAACCGTACTTTTCATGAGTTTTATCGCCCATTCTCAAACAATTACTCCTGGGCCATGGCGTTTTGAGCTTCAGGCAGCCTTTGCTGACATCCCGTTTATTATTCAATTTAAAGAAAATAAAAAAGGCTTAACAGGCACCCTTGAGAATGGAAAAGAGTCCATCAAATTGACGGATATTCAAGTTGCTGGAAAAAATATCACTATTCCTCTGCAGATGTATGAAATGACTTTGGAACTTCAGATTGTGGATAAAGGGGTCATGGATGGTTTTCTTGTTCGCCACAACAAAGATCCAAAAGTTAAAACACCTGTCGTGGGTAAGGCCGGAGTGGCAGAAAGATTTGCCAAACAAAAAGAAGCACCCCAGATAGACCTGAATGGCCGCTGGTCGGTCGTCTTAAGTCATGACAATAACACTAAGGAAACTGGAGTTTTACTCTTTGAACAAAAAGGCTCAACACTTAATGGAAGTATCCTTACTCCCACGGGAGACTATCGCTACATTGCGGGCCAGGTCTATGGAAATAAATTTGAAGCAGCGAGCTTTGATGGGATTTATAACTACCTCCTTAGCGGCGAAGTCAAAGACGGAAAATTAACCGCCAAAATCCTCGCCGGCTACACCACCCAAATCGAGGGAAAAAAAGATCAAAAAGCAGAATTACCCGATGCCTATAAGCAAACCCAACTCCCAAGTTTAAGTTTCAAGTTTCCAGACTTGAAAGGAAAAATGGTCTCTCTTGATGATCCCCAATTTAAAAATAAACCGGTGATCGTTCAATTCTTCGGCTCCTGGTGCCCTAACTGCATTGATGAAATGAATTACATGATTCCTTGGTATAATAAGAACAGTAAGAGAGGTGTTGAGATTATTGCTCTTTCGTTTGAGAGAAGTCTTAACGAAAGCGAAGCCAAGCGCCAACTCCTTAAAGTCCAAAAGAAGACTAAGCTTCCTTACACTCTTCTCCTTGCAGGCTCAACCAGTGCCGACAAACCAACCGATAAAATCAAGGGTCTTCAAAACTTTATCTCATTTCCGACGACAGTTTTCCTGAATAAGAAACATGAAGTAGTGAAAGTTCATGCCGGGTTTAATGGTCCTTCCACTGGTGAGTTTTACGAAAAATGGATAGTCGACTTTAATAAAACAGTGGATGATCTTCTCAAATGATTAAGACAATCGGTTTACTTCTTCTCTCAAATATTTTTATGACTTATGCCTGGTATGGTCATTTGAAGACCTTGGGCAGTAAACCCTTATGGATTGCTATCATGGCCAGTTGGGGTGTGGCCTTCTTTGAATATTGTTTTCAAGTTCCGGCCAACCGAATTGGATTCCAACATTTTTCATTGGCCCAGTTGAAGATCATGCAAGAAGTAATCACGATGATCGTCTTCTCTGTCTTCGCCATCTTTTTTATGAAAGAACCACTAAACAGAAATTTCGTCTATGCGTCTCTCTGTTTAGTGGGTGCTGTTTACTTTATCTTTAGAAAATAAATCGACCGCGGCCAATTTCATCTAAGGCCCGCTGACACTCAGACTTAAAAGTAAATCTGCTGATCGTTTCGCCACGTGAATTCATGAGAGTTGTATCATGGCAAAAGAATCCTCGGTGCTCTCGGGCCTCGACGATGGCCTGTTGGCAATTGGAACTGAAAGTCAGATTAGCAAGTTGCCCATAATAAACACTATTTAGAACTTCTCGGTCACAGAATAGCCCAAAGCGGTTTTCTCTTAGTTCAGTGAGCGCTTTCTTGCAGTCTGATCTAAAAGTAAAACGATGTGCCACCTCTCCCGTAGGTCTTACCAGAGTTTCACTGTCACAGAAATTTCCATGACTCAGGCGGGATTCTTCTAAAGCGTTTCGGCAATCAGTCGCAAAGGTAAATGAGTATAAAACTTTTCCGCGGTTGGAAACCATATCGGAGCCGTTACAAAAAGCCGGTCGTTCCCGATTAGGAAAATGTTGAGCAAAGGCCGTTAGACTCATAAAAGCAGTTAAGAACACAATCAATTTTTTCATCTTAGTCCTCTTGTTTAAAGTCATCCGAAAACTCTATTTCCTCATCAGAGTTACCATAGTCATTTTCGTCTGTCTTTAAGCTCTCATTCACATCTTCTGACAGCGGAGACTCAAATTTTTCTGAATCTGGTGTCGGAAGGACACCATTGGGCACGGCTTCTGAAGGCATTTCATACGCTGATGCAGCACCATGCTTATAGACAAGTTCTCCCCCTAGTGATCCGGCCAGGAAGGCGAGATAACAAGATACAAGTCCTACTAGGGCAATAGCGATCTTGACTGGAAATTGAAACTCATTACGAATAAAGAAAACGCCAATTGAAAGAACTAATACAATGACTGTTGAACCAACAAAAGTCTCAGCTGCCTCTTCATGTTCGCCTATAAGTTTTTTATCAAGAACTTTGGCGACAAGATCTTCTTCATTCTCACCTGTCTCCAAACTTATGTAACCAGTGGCCACAACCATCAACTGCAAACCAATAATAATGAGCCAGCCTTGGGGCGACATTTTGTTGGTCTTAATCAGGAAAGCAAAAACTAAAATAAGAATAGGTAAAATAAAAGTAAGAGCTAATGGAAAATGAACAATCATTGGATGAACAGGAACTTGCATAGGAACCCTCGGATGATGGAGTTAGTTCCTATACTATATCCAGTCGATCCGCGGTTTCCAATATGATTTTCAGTAACTCACTGATGTGGGCCTTCTCAGTCTTGTGATTAGGAAACACTAATCTAAAGAAGATGGTGCCATCAGCGCGCTGAGCATAATTAACTAAGGCCCTACCTTCTTTCACTAAGGCGTTCCTGACTCTTAATGTAAAGGAGTTGATGTTTTCCTGGTCATGGCGGGCATGCACCTGGAAACAAACATTAAGATAGTGGGAGTGAATAAGTTTAAAGCGAGGATTTTCAGAAATTTCTTTAGTAGCAAACTTCGCTAAATCAAACAAATGCTCCGTCCGCTCCATAAGTCCATTTGTTCCATGAGACCTCCACAGAAGCCAAAGTTTTAGAGCGTCAGCTC
>JAEYUK010000149.1 GCA_023432655.1 Pseudomonadota bacterium
CTTCGATATCAACGGTTTCTTCATTCTTCACACCGGCCCTAACAAGCATCTGGTTATAAGCGGCCAGAAGATTAAGGTAGTGCTCTTGAGAAATAATCACTTTGATTTCAGATCCCTTACTGATCACCTGAACAACTTCATCGCCCTTCACATCTATAGCTGCGGGTCCTTTCTCTCTAAGAGTCTTGAAGTTAATGGTTTCTTTTAAATTCATCATATTGTTCCACCTGGTTTAAGGGACAAAACAAGTATAACATATTGTCACTTTTCTGTCTCTCTCCGGTTCTCATTATGTTATTACAATGAGTTAAAAGCCTTGAGGAGGTAATTTAAAGACCTCCTCAAGACATTAGCTTAACATCTACACCGGCCATGCGGACATAGATTTGGAAGGTTTTGAAATCGGCCCAGCCGCCAATCTTCATCACTTGCGTGGGTTCTGCTCCTGATGCCAGAATGTGGGTAGCAAAACAAGCTCTCAAGTTATGAAAGTTCACATATTTTTCAATACCGATACTTTTCAAAAACTTCCAATAGAACGTTCCTACATAACCACCATCCTTTTTGAGATCAAACAAAACGTCTTTCCAATCTGGAGAAATGTGGGCATTTCTCCAAAGTAGTTTTTGGGTGATAACTGACTCGCAAGATAAAAAAGTTTGGTAAGATTTTTGTCATAACAGGCTTGTGATAAGAACGGGTTCGTGAATTTTGATGACAGAAATGTCAGAAGGATTGGTATGAAGAATCGAATCGTTTAACTTCCGCCGGCCGAAGTAGAAATAAAAAAGGGACTCTTACGAGTCCCTAGTTTTATAATTTGGTGGAGATAAGCAGGATCGAACTGCTGACCTCTTGCATGCCATGCAAGCGCTCTCCCAGCTGAGCTATACCCCCAAAACTGATTTGCTAGTGGAGTCTAATTTATTAAAAACTCTTATTATCGGCAAGAGATTTTTATCTAATTAGCCCTTCTGTAGCGGCATTTGTGCCGATAACAGTCGCTTCAGCTCGTCCACGATAAGTAATGACTGCTAAACAAAACTTACCGTCTTCGCCGGCCATTGTGTTGTAGGCGGCATATCCTTTCGAAGTAGGGTCCACTTTCACGCTGATAAAAGTCGGAACGGTAGTCGCTCCTTCAACTTTCCCACACAGCTCTGCTAGCTGGCTGTTGTAGTCTCGGGATGTGCGTACATAGTTAAATGAGGTGATCTTAATGGAAGTCGCAAAAGCAGAAACAG
Source organism: Pseudomonadota bacterium (assembly GCA_023432655.1). Classification (GTDB taxonomy): domain Bacteria; phylum Bdellovibrionota; class Bacteriovoracia; order Bacteriovoracales; family Bacteriovoracaceae; genus Peredibacter. Next base: position 1,245 of record JAEYUK010000149.1, read on the forward strand.
AAGACAAAAGAAGGGCCGTGGCCAGAAATGTTTTCATTATAACTCCTTTTAGAATGAACCTGTTTATAGGTTTTCAAGGTTGGTTATAATTGGCAATAATATTTTTTTACACTAACGCGTAGCAATCTTGGCCTTAAGGATCTCTACTCCATCAAGATTACCATTGGCCCTCGCAACGTCTAAAGGTGTTTCCCCTTTCTTATTTTTAAGCTCGAGGCCGGCACCCATTCCCAACAAAATCTCCAAAGACGCACGGGTTTTATTGCTCAGGGACTTTGCCAGGTGATGAAGAGCAGAATTCCCTTCAGCGTCCTGAAGATTCACCTCAGCACCAGCGGCAAGAAGAAGTGAAAGGGCTTCCGCATGCCCACCGAGTGCGGCCTTCATAAGGGCGGTCTGGCCATCTTTAGTATAAAAATCTACCCAGGTCTCAAGTTTTAAAACTTTATTGAGAGTTGAAACATCACCTCTCAGGGCCGCTTCATTCAAGACGTTTTGGAGACTCACTTCCGGAATCACGGTAAGCCTCATAACATCTTCACCACGACAATTATCATTAGTGCACTTAACAGATTTTATACAGGACTTACCATAATCAACGACAAAGTCCTGTTCACCCCGAACTAAAATACCTTCAACCAGGCCAGTTTTTTCGTTAAACACAGCAGAGCCAGAATTTCCCTGAAAGGAATCAAGATTGGCCTGAAAAAAGTGGGGGTGATGATTACTTCGAACCCAGGCCCCATCAGCGACCTTAGTCGGAAGTCCCATGGGAGCGCCGATAACCATGAGTCTTGTAAAGTTTCTAATTTCTCCACTGGAGTTAATTTCAAGGGGTTCCCGATCTAATACCGGACGATCAAGCTGAACAATCGCATAGTCGAGGTTTATTGAACTATTAAGAGTCTGCGAGATAACTCTCTGACACTTATAGATATCGGAGTTTTTAATCTTTTTCCCCGCCTTGCCTCGAGTATCCGTTTTAAAATCAAAAACCCAGTTATTATCTGAGCAGTCAGCCGAGTCAGTAACACAGTGGCCGGCGGTGACAATTAAGTCAGGAGCAATAAGAAAGCCGCTACACTGGGCCGGATTTGGTTGGTCGATAAAACGCTCACCTTTGCAGGCCTTGAGCCCTTGGGAAGTCATATCAGAAATATAGGATCCAAGAGTCTCTTTTTGTGAGACTTCCGAGTACTTAGAATTTTTTGGAAGTAAGTTCCGGGAGAGCATCATAACCGCTGTAGAAGAGGCGAGCTTTTGTTGTGCGGGAGTTGCAGATATCACTTCAACTCTATTGTCCTCACCATAAATCACCCGGGCCTCGGTGGCGGAAGAGAATAAAAGAACTCCGCTTAATACCAACAAATGTGACTTTGAACCCATGAACTCCTCCAGAATGAATGGTTCTTTATACCGCTAAAAGGCCTGTGAACTGGAGGATTTTGACGCGATATGTAATTTATCCTCATTTGACGACTGACTTTTAAAGGAGGACACTTTAATACTGCTAATTTTAAAGGGACAACTATGGGAATTTACGTTAATCGCACACTAAATATGAAACAGATAGCCGCCATCGGCTTCGATATGGATTACACCCTCGTTCGCTATGATTCACAGGCTTTTGAGCAAATGACCTACAAAGAAATCCAGAAGAAACTGGTCGAGGTAAAAGGCTATCCGGAAGAAATCAAAAATCTAAAATTTAAATTTGATCTCGCCATCCGGGGACTTGTTATTGATAAGCCGCTAGGGAATGTTTTGAAACTTTCTACTTACAGTAAAGTAAAGCATGCCTTTCATGGTCTTAAAGAAGTCGATTTCAAAACTCAGCAGAAAGTTTATCAAGGTCTTGTGATCGATTTAAATGATTCTGATCGCTACTCTATTGTGGATACAACTTTCTCAGTTTCTTATTGTACCATGTACATGCAGATCGTAGATTTAAAGGACTCTCATCCTGAGCTCAATCTTCCTGATTACAAAACAATTGAAAATGATGTTCTTGAGGCCCTGGATATTTCTCACCGAGATGGAACACTTAAGTCTCAGGTTAAGAAGAATGTTAAAAAATTTATCGTTCAAGATGAAAAAGCCGTCGTGGCCCTTGAGCGATTTAAAAAACACGGAAAGAAACTTTGGGTCATCACTAATTCTGATTACGAATATTCAAAACTTCTTCTCGATTACGCCATTAATCCTTTCTTAAAAAACCATAAGCATTGGTCTGAACTTTTTAACATTGTTGTCACTGCGGCCAATAAACCGAAGTTTTTTACTGATAAAATGCCCCTTCTCCAAGTTGATCCGGCAACAGGTCTAATGAGAAACCACCATGGAAAAATTGAAGATGGGATCTATCAAGGTGGGAACGCACAGACGATCCAGAAAAGTTCAGGCTTTACCGGTGAACAGATTCTTTATCTCGGAGATCATATCTACGGAGACGTTCTCTCCATCAAAAAAACCTGTAACTGGAGAACGGCCTTGGTTATCGAGGAGCTCATTGAGGAAATCAATGCTTTAGAAGAAAGTGCCGATCTCTCTGAGCAGATCAACACCTTGATGACAGAAAAAATTCAGTACGAACAAAAACTGGATGATCTTTTCGATAAGGACATTGAGAAAGGGAAAAAACCTGCGAAAGAAAAAATCCAGGAGCACTTTCAAAAAATCGAGAAGGTTGATAAGAGGATCGGGAAACTCATCCGCTCCCATTCGCAATTTTTTAATCCCCATTGGGGAGAGACCATGAGGGCGGGGGTTGAGCCTAGCCGTCTCGCAGGCCAGATTGAAAAATATGCCTGTATTTACATGGCAAAGATTTCTGATTTTTCAGACTACTCTCCGAGGACATATTATCGTCCGAAGAAGAAGTCCCTTCCTCACGAAAATTAATTTTTAAGTAATTTCAAATCGAGCACCAAGAGGTGAAGAGTGTGTTTCTTGTAAAAGTACCGCCTTCACTTCTTTTGTTGTTCGGCGCTTTACAAGACTCTCCAAAGTCTGTGCTCTATACAAGTTGATAAATTCCACAATTTCGGGATTGATGGAAGATGCCACCTGTTTTAAGTGATATTCAGGGAAATAACTCATGATAATCTTCCCCGCGTTCGATTCTACTTTTAGTTGAAAGTCACTTTGATAAAAGATCTGTTCTTCGGCGTATTCTTCCAACAGGGATTCTGTCGAATCAAATTTTCTGAGTTCCATTCCGTAATTATCCCAGTAAACCTCATCTTGTCCGATCTCTACCATTTCTTTGATATCTTCCAGACTATTCTTCCCTTCACTTATTAAAAATTTTACTACATCAACAAAGAGCTGGAAGTTAATAAGGTTATCGAAGTCCAAAAAGAACTCAGACTCAAGCTCAGTCATATCTGTAAGACGTTTAACACTTTCTGTCCCTAGCTTCTTATCCAAATAAGTAAGAAAGGGGTAAATTTCTCTGACTTTTTGCGCCCGAAAGTGACGGTAGCGTTTAGGGATTTTAAAACCTAAGGAGACCTCATCGTTATTAAGCTTTACCTTTGAACGACGATCGATAACACCTGTCTCCAAAGTTTCAGGCGGAATAGAGGTAAAGCGAGCAAATAAAAACCACTGTGGGGCCGAGGGGACTAAAAGATTGTGTTCCATTTTTGAGAGGGCACTCTGTGAACAACCGATGGCCCGGGCCACATCGGCCTGATTGAATTTTTTAAACTTTCTCGCCGCCTTCATTAAAGGCCCGATAGAATAAACTTGCTCTTCCATGAGAATTATTCCTATTTGTGTTATTTCCAAAGATCCAGGACCTCCTCTATTCTCTCTCTCATAAGTTTTTGCTGTAAATTAGACGTAACTTGAACAACATCTTTTTCTTGTTTAAAACCAATTAAGACTGTCGACAATCCGTAATAAAACAAATTGTAGTGAAGGCAGAACTCCTGAAGAGTAAGACCGAATTTATCCAGAATACTCTTAAGCTTTTCAGTTCGCTCTACCTTACTTTGCACCTCTTGTTTATTCCACCATGGTGCCCAGGAGCGAGCGTCACTTTGATCAAACTTTCTCTCTCTATTCACACGTCCGGTCAGGATTCCTTTATCGAAAGTCCCCCAGCTCATGCTGAAAGCTGATTTCCACTCACCCTGTAACC
>JAEYUK010000168.1 GCA_023432655.1 Pseudomonadota bacterium
CCCCTTTCTTAAGGGGCCTCTTCTAACAATTTAAACTTCTTGAGCAGAGCTTTTCTTTGATTCTTTTTCTTTCAAATATTCTTCAATGGCCTTTTTCTTAATTTCAGATTCATCTACGACCGATGAACTTAATTGTTTACATGAAATTAAGACAGGCAAGAGAACGCGACCTCGGTCATCAGCGGATGATACGTTCGCGTGAATCCAACCGTAGAGACTGCCACTGAACTCACCAGTGATGGCAAAGCGGTATTTTGATTGGCCGTTTTTAAATTCAATATGAGTAGTATTCCCGGAATTTGAAATACTGTATAGGATTTCTTCCTTACTTTGGAATTCAACAAGATCTAGTTCCTTATCTTCTCTAAGTTTACTGGCGCGATCATCACCTTCAAAAAGATAGATGTTGTTTTTATCTTGTTTTTTTGTCCCAGGGAATAAGACAACACGATTAAGTGGTAAAGATTCTTCCAGAATCTGGCCATCTGTTATTTCTTTATTAATGATAATTTTTGATTCTTTTAAATCTTTTTGAGAACAGAATAATCCTACGCCAAGTGGGCATTTGACTTCGTTCTCAGTGATTTTAAGCTCACATTGAACATGTCTATTTGCAAACGCTGAAAATGAAAATAAACCAAGTGTCGCCATGATGATTAAGTTCTTCATAATTTCTCCCCTCAGAGTTGTTTTTACTAGTTTAAGCAAATCTCATGCCGCTTTTATGAGGCCTAAAACCAAGTTATGAAGGGGATAATGTAAAATAATTAGACAACCTTAAATTATTTATGCATTTTGCTGGAATGAAGTTCCTTGGAATCCTCTATATCTTATTGTCTCTTCCTTCATGGGCCCACGAGTTCCCTGCTAGTTGGTGGGAACCAATTCCACGTGAAAGTTCAGCTTCCTGGGAAGTACTCCCGCAAGACGCTAAGGAAGGGGAAGTGATCCTTTCTAAACGCACAGAATTGGGCATTTTTTCGAATTTTGGTGCCACACCGTTTACTCTGGATGGGTTGTTCTTTGGTTCCATTGAGGGGCTATGGCAGTCCTTGAAATACCCTGACCCAAGTATCAAAGAGGATCTACGTCACCGTATTGACGGTTGGAAGTATTCTCGCCAGGAAGTCGCTCTGATGGTTGGCCGGGAGGCCAAGCAGGCAGGGAATGAGGCCAATGCCATTTATCGAACCTACAAGCTAACTCAAATTAACTGGTTAGGACAATTTTTTGATTATGTAGATCATGCTTCAGGCTCTGAATACCACTATAAACTTATTAAACGCGCCATTAAGGCCAAGCTCGATCAAAATCCAGGTCTATGGGATCTTCTCTTACAAACAAAGTGTTTGAAACTTCGTTCTGACCATTTGGCGGGCCCCAATGAACCTCCTTCTTTTCGCTACTTCGAAATTCTAATGGTGCTACGTGAAGAACGTCAGGGTCATTTCTGCAAAATTTAGCTTGATGTGTACAGCTGAAAGATTATAGCGTTTTTGGATGATTAAAATCCTCATCACATCATCTTTATTTATTATTTCTCTTAGTTCAAAAGCTGCTCCTCAAGTTTATACATTAGGAACAAACTTGAGCGGGATCAATACTTTGTTTGAGACTCAAGCTTTCCTGGGTATTCCCTATGCTGAACCTCCGATAGGCTCGTTAAGGTGGAAGGCCCCACGTCGTAAAAGTCTGCCTTCAAGCTTTGAGGCCAAAAAGCTTGCTCCTGCGTGTGCCCAGATTGGTAATATGTTTGCGAATGTTCCACCTGAAAAATTTGGCCAGGTCGTTGGTTCAGAGGATTGCCTTTATTTAAATATTTGGCGTCCTAAAAATAATCCTTCTCGTAAAAGGCCTGTTTTCTTTTGGATTCATGGAGGCTCAAATACGAAAGGCACTGCCAATGATCCAAATTATGATGGGGCCTGGTTTGCGCGCCATAATGACGTCGTATTTGTCAGTGCTAATTACCGTTTAGGTCTATTCGCCTCATTTCTCCATCCTTCTTTGGAAACTGGTAATCCCCTGGATGACTCTGGTAATTTAGTGACTTTGGACCTCATCATGGCCTTAAACTGGGTGAGAGAGCATATTGAAAATTTTGGTGGTGATCCCGATAATGTTATTATTGCTGGGCAGTCCGCAGGTTGCATGAATGTTTGGGGTCTTCTTCAAAGTGAACTAGCAAAAAATCTTTTTAATGGGGCCATCTGTTCAGCAGGTCTTCCTAACGCTTATCCCAAAATGGTTGTTGAAGAACGTTCAGAAGATTTACTCTTGGAACTTCTCATTAAGGATAATCTTGCGACTGATAAGGACCAAGCGAAGAAGTATATTAAAAAGCATGGTCCGCAAACGATACGAAAGTATCTCTTGTCCAAAACGCCTTCTGAACTTTTAAGTATTCCTCGCTTTATTGTACCAACCCAGCATGTTTCTGATGGCATCGTACTACCCGTGGAAGGTCTCGCCGGTATACTTATAGGGCGCTATAACAAAGTTCCTTTGATTCTAGGTGCGACTAGCGATGAGGGAACCTACCTGGCGGGAGCAGGTATGCTTAAACCGTCCGAGGCAGAGTTATTTAAGATGATGAACGACGGTAGAGTCTATTCTCGAAGGGATCTTATTAAAGCAGAGTCTCTGGGAAAGTTTGGCCCTATCACTAAGGCCAGTAGTGAAGCTTTACTTGTTACATTGGAAGGAATAGCGCAATCACTTCGACTCAGTAATTCAAATATCTATAAGTATGAATTTACCTGGAAGGATACGCCGGAGCCTTGGAAAGAAGTTTTTGGAGCGTTTCACGGACTCGATGCGGTCTTTTATCTTGGAAATTTTGTGGAAGATCGACCAAGCTTTGGGAGATTCGCCTGGAGGGCCTTTAATAAACAAAGTAGGGAAGAGTTGCGTGATTCAATGTCTTCATATTTTAAATCCTTTCTCCACTATGGAAATCCCAATGTGGGACATGAGGAAAGAAAATGGCCATCCTTTTCGAAGGATGGAAAAAGTTTAAAGTTTTGAAATTGTCCGGAAGCGGGAATTTTACTCCCACTTCCGAACAAATGTTTAATTAAGATCTGCGTGTCCGCCTTTTAGAGAGAGATGACCCATGCCTTCTTTTGCAAAAACGTAATAGTAGGTTTGGTATCTATTGTGTGGATTTGATTGATCTATATTGTCACTCGTTAAAACTTCTTTTGGGTCTATGGTTAATTTACCATTTTTTAAGTCTGCCATGACGGACAAGTTTAGATAGCTAGAAAATGGTGAAATGTAGGCCCCAATTGATTCGTATCCCGAAGGTGCTGTCACTGGAAGAGTAAAAGGGGACTCGTTCAGAGAAACGCTTGAGTACATCATTTGATTTCCTGCAAGGTTTTCAACTCTCATGTCGCAATCAGTCCCTTCTACGGTGTGATTAATGTGGGCGACAATTTTCTTTGTTCCTTCTTTTTTCCAGGCGGTTCCTCTCTTACTCAGTGTGTATTTAAGTTCGCCAACTTCAAAACCTGCGCTGGTAGTGCAGGAGTAATCGTTATCAAAGCGTGAGACTTTCGTTGAAATTGTTCCTTCTGAGAGAGATTTTTTTGCTACGAGTTTAACATTTAAATCATAAATGCCGGCATCTAGGTTTCCATAGAGTGATCTGAAATCTAGCTCTGAAGATCTTTCAAGTGCCATAGAGTTGAGAGATAGTGTTAATAGGGCAAGTGCTGTGAACTTTTTCATAGGAACTCCTTTTAGTTTTGTGTGGGGGTTATTCCATTTTCTGAGCGGTGGTTCAAGTCAGGTTTGAGTGACGAATGTTAGGAAATGATTAGAGAATGATGAGGATTCTTTAAGAAGAAAATAGTCCAAAGTGGGCAAAAGAGTACCTGTAAAAGGTGAAACATTCGTTCTCTTCCATCACTTAAATGTGGAGAATTAGGGCCATTATGGATAACTTTTGTTTTTTTTCATTCTTATTTTCGTGCTTTTGGATTTCAAATCAGGGTAATATCTTCTTAGTTTTCTGAACAACAGGTGAATAGCATGCAATCAAAATACTCTCTGAAAAACATCGATCTTATAAATTTTTTATTTTTAACTTTGACTCCCATCGCGGCCATTGTCCTCACATACTTTTGGATTAAAATTGACGGATTTCATTACGGCCAGATTCTTCTGGGACTAGGTTTATATTTTCTGACTGGGATTTCAATAACGGCCGGCTATCATCGCCTATTTGCTCATCGGGCCTATGATGCTCATCCAGTTCTAAAATTCTTATTTTTAATTTTTGGTTCCGCTTCTTTTGAAAACAGCGCCTTGAAATGGTGTAGTGATCATCGTCTCCATCACTTGAAGGTTGATACTGCGGAAGACCCTTATAATATTAACGAGGGCTTTTTCCATGCCCATATGGGATGGGTTTTTCTAAAAAAGAACGGAACTGTTCAGGAAAGATTCGCTAAGGACTTTCGCCAGGATAAACTCATTTCATGGCAACATAAATATAATATGGTGATCGCCATTGTGATGGGGATTATCGTCCCGACTTTCATAGGTGGTTATTTTCTTGGTTCTTATTTAGGGGCCCTGGCGATTGGAGTGTTTGGGCGTATTGTCCTCACTCACCACTGCACCTTCTTCATTAATTCTCTCTGTCACTGTCTGGGTTCTACCCCCTATACTGATACCAATTCCGCCAAGGATAGTTGGTTTATGGCGCTCCTGACTTTCGGGGAAGGTTATCATAATTTTCACCATTACTTTCAGACGGACTATCGAAATGGGATCCGTTGGTTTCATTTTGATCCAACCAAATGGCTGATTAAAACTTTAAGCTTCGCAGGACTTACTCATAAGTTAAAACTTACTCCTCAAGATAAGATCCTGGCCGCTCGTATGCAAATGAGAGTGAAAGAGCTTAAAACGAAATTTGAATTACCTGAGATGGTTTTGGTTGAGGTGGAAAAACTCAGAGCTCAAGTATTAGAGGCCATGAGTAAAGTTCAGGAACTTAAAGTTGAGTACAAGAAGAATAAAGAAGAAATGTGCACACTTGCTATGCAAGAAGTTAAAACCAAAATTGAAGCGGCCAAGGAAGAGTTCGAACACTGTATGCAGCAGTGGGAATATCTGGTCCGCAATTATCAGATGGCCCAGGCCGAAGTTTTATTACGTCGATAAATCATTTCCTAAATATTTTCATGAGTAATGAAAGAATTAAAGAAATGAGTAAGCAGGTGACTATTGGGAAATAGAAAGTTGAATTTTCTCTTTTAATCACAATATCACCTGGCAGTCGGCCTAGAGGAAATTTACTCCAAGGTATGTCCTTACCCCAAATTTGCCAGAACACAGCTGCTGTCAGAAAGGCAGTAGCTAACATAAGTAATAATTTCGTTGTTTTATCCCAATTCATAAAGTCTTTATATCCCGACAATTCCGCTTTGTTAGCCAATTATTTATGCCAATCTTGAGGATTCTCTAAGTTATGATTTCTTAAGACTCGCCGATAAGTCACTAAGAAAACATTGCTTTATAGTTTCTTTTAATAAAGCAGTTAAAATAACTTTAATAAAGTTATTGGAAATTTATGAAGACAACCTTCCTAAAATACACTCTCTTTCTTACGGTGCTGGGTTCAGCTCCCTGGGCCTATGCTAGTAAGTCCTTAAGCTATTCGGGAAGATTGGTTACTCCGACTGGCGCACCAGTAACAGGGGTGGTGGATTTAAGAATAGAGCTTGGCTATACCACTCCATCAGGAATGGGCCCTGTTCTCTGTAGACAGGACTTATCTTCAGTCAGTTTAAGTCATGGTGTCTTTCATATAAAAATTGATCCAGATTGTTTTCCCATGACTTTCTCCCAGGTCCTTTCAAGTACTCCAGATAATGAAACTCTTGCTATCAGAGTGACGGATTTAACGGCGGGGAAAACTTATTCCTACCAGGCCCTTCATTCTATCCCTTATGCTCATTTTTCTCAGACGGCTAAGCAACTGGTTCCCATGAACGCAACCAGTGGTCAGGTCCTTAGATGGAATGGTTCAGCT
>JAEYUK010000180.1 GCA_023432655.1 Pseudomonadota bacterium
ATTCATCACTCTGCGAGAAGCTTCTCTAACCACGGCAAATGCATCAGGAAGGAGATCATTAACAGTGGCACCGCCGGTTTTTAATTTTTCTCGAAAAATTTCGGTTTGACCTTTTAACTCATCATCCGTCATTGCTTTGTATTTTGGTTCAAGTGCATTGATTTGGCTTACGATCGGTTTAATGGCCCGAATATCTCTATCTTGTTTCGTCCCAAAAAGTTTGCGCATCATTGTGTCTAACATGGAAAAACCTTTTTCTTATTCTAAGATAAAATATAAAGGATCGACGGCAATGCCATTAACCCGAACTTCATAATGTAAATGGGGACCGGTTGAGTGACCGGTATTTCCGACAGCAGCGAGGAGGGCCCCTCGCTTTACTTTCTGACCAGAGCGAACGTGTAGAGACTGGTTATGAGCATAGAGTGTTTCCATGCCATAGCCATGATCAACCTGAACAAATTTCCCGAAACCGGCCTTTTCACCGGAGAAGGTGACAATGCCATCGGCAGGGGCCACAACAGGCGTGCCATAAGGAGCGCCCACATCGAGACCTTCATGCATTTTAAGTCTACCCGCCCAAGGAGACATCCTTTGACCAAAGTAACTGGTAATCCAGCCATCTGCAGGGATGATAGTTGGAGTGGAGTTTAAAAAGGACTCTTTATCCAGAAGGAACTGATCCAGGTTATGGATGTTTCCTTCAATCGCTGAAACGACATCTTTAATCTGGGCGTATTTAAAATCAAACTTTGCGTAATCGTTTGAGAGGGCAAAGCTTCTGCGTGCCAGATCCGACCACTGCTTAGTTAAAAGATAACTTCTCTCAAGGCCCAAGGAAGCCGCGATTTTTTTATCATAGAGGGATTTCAGTTCTTTGAATTTAGTTTGATTTTCAATGTCTTCTTCAAACTTAAAATCCAGTGATGAGTTCAGATCTTTAAGTGTGAAAGATTCTTTATTTTCATCATTCTCGCCTTTAAACATCGGGCCTTTCGTGCTGATGTCTTCAAGACCTGTAATTACCCGTAACTTTCTTTCAAAGGTATTAATCCTTTTTAAGTCATCACCCAGGGAATTCATTTTCATCTGAAAGAGCTGGATCTGCTCTTTCAGCTGACGGTTCTCAATGGAGAGATGTTTATTTTCGTAAACTTGCTGGAGAATTTTCCAGTAGTCATAGGCGAGCACTCCACCAAGCATGAGCAACATGACAAGCATGAAGGAGAGTGACTTAAAAAGCACAGTGGGTATTTTATATGTTTTGACCCCTTTTTGAGTTTCGGGGACTACCATCAGGGTATAGTACTTATCCATGCCTGATATTTTAAGCGAGACCCTCGCGATTGGGAATACAAAACATCGAAAAGATTAAAGCTTCTTAGGCTTGAGCAATGGCCATAATGACTGAAATGTTATCCTGTCCGCCGTTATCGTTGGCCTGCTGGATGAGTTCTTTCACCGTTCGCTCTAAATCTTCGAGTTGGCAACGAGATGGGTCAGAAATGTTTCTCTGCACGATATGTAAAATATCTCCATCGGAGACTTTTCCATGCAATCCGTCAGAGCAAACCAGGAAGATATCATTCTTACAAATGCGGTAGTTGAAGACATCCACTAAAAGATCGCTTTCAAAGCCCACCGAACGTACCAGAACATTTTTTTGGGGATCTTTGGCCGCTTCTTCCCTGGAGTAGATCCCCATGTTCAGTTTTTCCTGAACAAAGGAATGGTCTCTGGTCATTTGATAAATATTTTTATTATTAATCATATAAACCCGGGAGTCTCCGACGTTTCCGATCACTAATTGAGGACCGCTGAAGTGGATGGCCGACACTGTAGTGCCCATGCCATGGAGTTCTGGGTGTTCTTCCGCTTTTTGCAAAATGGCCCGATTCACTTCTTGAATCATCTTCTTCATGAGGACTTGGGAATCGAGTGTATTATTTTTTGGGAAAAAATCGAGCATCACCTGGACTGATGTCTGAGAAGCGATATCTCCACCATTATGTCCACCCATCCCGTCGGCCACTGCAAAAAAGTTATGGGCATGATCCAGACAAATTGAATCCTGGTTAGTTTTTCTTTTGCGCCCAATATCTGTGGCACCGGTACAGATTATTCCCATAAAGGCCTTAGGTTTAAAATGTCATAATCCTTTTATGATAGATTGCTCGCCACTTTAGTCAAACAATAATCACTATTTTTGATTCAGAGTAAATGAGTCGGGTAAGAGCGTGGGCCCTGTTTACATCTGCACGTATTCATTTGGAGATGTTAAGATTAGAGAGTAAGATAATAGATGTAATACCCATAATTCGCCTTAGGGGAGGAATTCCATGGCAAGCTCCAATTTCGATATCCAGTCCTTTATCTCAGAACATTATAATCCCAAAGATTTTTCACACCTTCATTGGCAGGGAAGTTTTCAGGAGTACATCGACCTGGTCATGAAGAATCCTAAAATTGCCAGAAATTCGTTCCAGCGAATTTATGACATGATCATGAGCTACGGAACTTCTCAGTACACTGAATATAAAAAAGATGTCGTCCGTTACCACTTCTTCGACGATCCTTTTGAGAATGGAAAAGATGCTATTTTTGGTATCGACGTCCATTTAATGAAACTGGTTAACTTCTTTCAAAGTGCGGCCTTAGGTTATGGTACGGAAAAGCGTGTTCTTCTTCTCCACGGACCGGTCGGGTCGGCAAAATCATCAATAGCCCGTCTCCTTAAGAAGGGTCTAGAGC
>JAEYUK010000266.1 GCA_023432655.1 Pseudomonadota bacterium
GACTCCTGTCATTCTGAATAACAATACTGAATTTCGTTCTTTAGTTTGTGCGGTCGGTTCAGGAACTGTTAGTACCGGAGGTCTCTGCACCCGTGAATCGGCGAAAGTGGCCTCAGTTCAGTACGCCATCCTTAATCTAAATGGCCCTAAAAATAGTGTGAATGTTGTTGTTGCATGTAAATTTGATTAGTTGATAATGGCACCTTTCGGGTTTCTGGAAGGTGCCATTTTTACTCGGTGCCATTGCAAAGTGAAATGTCCCTTGTTAAGTTGCGGCCATGAAAACGATTCTTTTCCTCTCATTTTTTGTTTCCACTCATTGTTTTGCTGTACGTATGTGCCCTAGAGGAGTGGCCGAAGTTGTAACCTGTAAAGAGCAGAGCTCACATTCGGTTTCAGTTTGTAAAGATGATCAGGACTTTTACTTGAGCTTTCAAAGTTCTCCATTGGCCCGTGCTATTACTTTTCCTGCTATGATGGAAGAAGAAGCCGACTCCTTTATCTTTACTCGCTTAGGGGATGAAGACGATATCTTTGAACTCACCATAAAAAAATCTGTCGATGATCACACCCAGGGAACTTTAAAAACCCTGAATGCTGGTGTCCTCAACCATTACCTATTTAGATGTCTTACTCGCAACATACACCAATAGGATCTTATGAAAAAAATTTTCCTTCTCGCATTTCTTTTAGTAACTCAATTTGCCTGGTCACAAAAAATTACTGTTTCAGGTATTTCATCTGGGGCCTACATGGCCCATCAGTTTCATGTCGCTCATTCCGCTCATGTTTCGGGAGCGGCCCTGGTGGCCGGTGGGCCATATTATTGCTCTGGTGGATTAGTTTGGAATGCTTTAAAACTTTGCATGGAAACACAGCTAGGTCTTCCTACTGTTCGTGACTCGCTGGATGCCGCTGACCGAATGGCCCGTCTGGGCAAGATTGATCCAGTCCAAAACCTGAAAAATTCCCGGGTCTTTGTTCTTGCCGGAACTTATGATGAAGTTGTGGACCCACGAATCGCTGATGTGACAGTTGATTTTTACCGACACCTTGGAGTACCCGAGCGAAATATCCTTTTAGAAAATAAACTCGCCATAGGCCACGCTTTCCCAACACAAGGTTTTGGGAATGCCTGTAACACTCCCCGTATGTCGCCTTTTATTTCTAATTGTAACAGAGATGGAGCAGGGGAGATCTTAAGTCACCTCTACGGAAAACTTCAACCTAAGACCCAGCCGCAAAAGGGAAGACTCTATTCTTTTGATCAGTCGGCCTATTTTAATTGGCCTAGTAACCTTCGCTTATCCCTTCATAACAATGGCCTTGTTTATGTCCCGACTGGCTGTTCACTTACTGGTAAACAAAAATGTAAGATTCATGTCGCCTTCCATGGATGCAAGCAAACCCAGGATGATATTGGCACAACCTACGCCACTCAGACTGGATTTAATCACTGGGCCGAATCGAACAAAATTGTGATCCTTTACCCGCAGACCAGAAGAGATCCTTTGGTGGGAAATCCTAATGGGTGTTGGGACTGGTGGGGTTACTCGTCCTATGATTACCATACTAAGAATGGTGCTCAGATTAAAATTATTGCTCAAATCATTTCTGATCTCCAGAACGGGAAACTTGCTCTGAAATAACAAAAAGCCTATACTTTTTGGATGCATATCCTTTTAGTCCGCTTCTCCAGTATGGGGGATGTGGTTCTCCAAACAGCAACGATCAATTGGCTTCGTTCCCTCTTAGGGCAAGAGGCCAATTTTTCATTTGTTACATCTAAAGAATTTTCTTCGCTCCTAGATTCTCACCCGGAAGTGAATACTGTAATTAGCTTTGACCGTCGGGGAGGGGAAAGTTGGAAGGACCTTACTAAGAAAATTGATGAACTTGATGAGAAAATGCCTATTGATCTCATCTTAGATCTTCATGCGACACTTCGTTCTCTACGTTTAAAGTTATCATATTGGACAATTCCTTCTCTCACTGTGGATAAGCGGCGGTGGGAGCGTTTTCTACTGACAAAGATTAAAAGTGTAGGTCTTAAAAGAATTTTTAATAATAAACTCTTTGGGCTTGAGCCTCAGGTAGAAAGAATTCTTAAAGATTTTGAAGGTGTGTTCGGAGATTCCAGGAGTAAGCGCCGAACTGTCGATTATAGAAAAGGTCCTCACGAAGAACTAACCTCCCTGGCAGCTCTTCCTGTTTACCCGATTGCCGGTCCCTATGTGGTACTCGCTCCTTCTGCTTCTTTCCTATATAAGCGTTGGCCGGTTGAGCGCTTTGTGGCCTTGGGAAGATTGATTCTGGACCAGACAGATCTGCATGTTGTGATTCTTGCCGGACCAGATGATAAATTCTGTGAAGCATTTAATGTCATAGAAACCGAAAGGTTTCATAACCTACAAGGTAAAACGTCACTTAAAGAAAGTATGAGCATCCTGGCCCATGCCCAGTGCTGTATCGGAAATGATTCCGGAATGAATCACATTGCTGAAGCTTACGGAGTACCTTGTGTGACTCTTTTTGGTCCAACTGATCCTCGTTTCGGGTTCGCTCCTCATGGCTCTAAATCACTCTTTCTTTCAAAGGAAATGTTTTGTAAGCCCTGTTCTACCACTGGCAAAACACCATGCTACCGAGACCGGCTTTACTGTATGGAAGAGATTTCTGTTGATGAGGTTTTTGCGGCTTCCGCGAATCTTTTGAGGGATTCATGAGATTTATTTTATTTGTTTTATTCTGGTTTCTTTATTTCCCGCTATTAAGAATTATTACTTTTCTTCTTTCTGGAAATAGTAAAATCTCTGAACGGATCCGCTTTGAGAAAAAAAACAAATTTGAGGCCCGGGCCCAGTCCTTTAAAGACTATAATCTTAAGGCCGATATCTGTTTTGAAGTTTCCTCTGAGGGAGAATTCCAGCAAGTGGCACCACTGGTGGATGATCTTCTTGCGTCCGGAAAAAGAGTTGAACTGGTTTTTTTCTCACCCAGTGTAGAGAAAGCAATTATGAAACTTGGGGCGCGCTATTCAGAGCAACTTCGTTATTTCCGCTATCCAGTTCTTCGTTTATTCCCTTTTATTGAACGGCGTTCATTCACCCATTGGGTAACTGCTAAAACCCTTGTGATGGTTCGTTATGATTTATTTCCAGAGTTTCTCCTGTGGGGAATGAAGAAGGACCATAAGTTACGATTAGTTTGGTTTACCTTTAAAAAAGAAAGAAGCCGGAATAAGGGCCCTTCTCTGTGGAAAAAATTATTTTTAAAATATGCTGACGTGGTGGTGTATGCCGGAGAGAATGATTTAAAGTTAGGGGAGAGTTTGAAATTTCCAGGACAAAATTTTGATTTTAGAATTGAACACATCCGACGAAGAATTCTCTCAAAAGAAGAAAAATTTAAAGAGTTATTCCCCCTTTACCCGGCCTACTCCTCTCATTTAGCTTTGTACCCACAAGGACAGAAGCTTATCATGGGTAACGCCTGGCCTACTGACCTTTTTCTTTTGAAATTGATCCCAAAAGAAACCTTAGTAGTCATCGTTCCTCATAATCTTAGTGAAGAAGTGATGAAACTTTTTCGGGAAAATCTTGATTTAATGGGTAGAGAGTTTTTTGAGCTAAATGAGCACTCCGAATCATTCAAGGCTTCGGATACACTTCTCATCAATAAGAAAGGAATTCTTTGCGAACTTTATGGTGACTTTGATCATGCCTATGTGGGAGGAGGATTTGAGGGGAGTATCCACTCGGTCCTTGAGCCTTTAGTGAATGGAACGGCGAGGATTTCCTGCGGTCCTTTTCATCATCGCTCCACCGAATATGACATTGCAGAGGATTGGGGACGGATTTCCGAGGTTAATACTCCGGAACAGTTTCTTACCTGGTTGAATGAATCTAAAATTCGTCAGGACCATGCTAAAATAAATTCGCTAGTTAGTGACTATGCTCAATATAGGGAGTTTGTGGCCTCATGTTAAAGAATCGATACCAGGAAATCATTATTGGAGTAGGGCTTCTTTCTTTAATCAGAGGGATCATTTCTTTAAAAAGGAACAACACAGTTCTTTTGATAGATGACAAACGCTTCCTGGTTGATAGTTATCCTGGGCTTTATTTATCTGAACTTGAGATTCGCTCCCTTATCAGATTGGGGTCAAAGTACGACATACCGGAGTTAGTGGATCTACGACAGTTTTTAGTAGAGGCCCGTATCGATCTTATCACTGATCAGAAGCGTCTCCACTTGGGGCGATCACCTCTTTGCAATCTAAAAGAGCTATTGAGAAAGTACCCCGAGCTTCTGGATGAGAGTGACCTTGATCAAGTCTATGCGATAGATGAAGAAGATTTTAATCGAGATTTTTTGCAGGAACTTTCTCGTTATGAGTCCCAATGTTTTGAAACGAGCATGAGACCTAAAGGCCATGTTTTTGAACTCCATGGACCTAAGTGGCTTAAGACCATCTATCAGCGCTTTGGAGAATATTTAAATCAAGAGTATCAGGAATCTAAAACCCTAAAGTTTGCAGGCCTTCTCCATTTGTTAGGTCTATCCTCAGAAGATCGACTTAAAATTGGTCTCACTCCCTCTGAACTTCCCTTTTATTTTTTCAGGTCACTATCTCCCATTCATCGTCTGAATGATTTTTTTCTCTCAACCCAATTGAAGAGGAGACTTTCTCTTTTGGGTGGTGATTTCAAAGAAAGCTCTGTTAAATTCTGGCAAATCCACGAGAGCAAATTTGAAAATCTTCTTTTGGCGAGTTTCGAAGGTGTTATATCAGGCGAGCGAGTTTTATTCTTCTCCCATTTGCCGGAAGATGTACCTTTCCGTTTAGATTCTCCTTTTGGCATTTTTCGTAAAACGAAAGTTGTTCCTCAAAAGAGATCCCTGGCCCCGTTTCCGCCCACTAAGCTTTCTTACATGACAGATTCTGAACTACTTGGTTCGGAATGTCCTTATCGAGTCCTGGCCCAAGGAGACGAGTTTTCCTTTTATCACTGGCCCTACCCTGAACTTCCTGGCTCTAAGCCTTCCTTTTACGAAAAAGAACTGAACGAATCCTTTAAAAAGGATGAGGCGAATCTGCCCTTTACCCATGGACCGGTTGTTCCTAGTTCAATTGAGGGGGCCACCTTGGATTTACGTGGGGTTAAGCCCTCTCGTAAGCGCCATCAGGCAGTCCTAGCGCGCCTTCCTTTAAAGATTCTTGAGAAAAACGAATTAATTCAAGGGTTTGAGTACTGGGGTTCCTTTCGCTACCAGAACCTGGGATTTTTGGCCCTCTCTTATGGAATTGAAGAAATTTAAGCTATAATAGGTCTATGATTCGTTTTTTTATGAAATA
>JAEYUK010000220.1 GCA_023432655.1 Pseudomonadota bacterium
TTATGGTCGGAATAAAGCTTTCTTCGATCGATCTCTTTTAGATGATAAAGGAGTTTTAAGACGACGCTTCGCTCGTGGGAGACGAGAGTCTTGGTATCAAAAAATAAGGTATGATCGGTTAAATGTGAAAGTTTCATGCTTGACTTTTACGGAAAAGTTACGTACAAGTCAAGTATAAAAAACATTGGCCGGATTTACTTTCGCCGGCGGAAGTGAAGAGGAGGTAGAAAAACTTGCCCATTAAAGTAGATTAGTCAGTTAGGAGCTCCTTTCATGATGAGTTCTACCGATAAGAATTTATCGGAGAACATATGAAATATTTTTTTGGCCTAATGCTGTCCTTATTTTTTTTGAATTCTTATGCAGATGAAATTCGTGTAAAGCGCATGACTCGAGATAGGAACTTAGAGCGAAGTTATATTCTTACGACGAATTTGTCGGATGAAGTTGCTATTGATTGCCAAAGTTTTATCCAAGGTCTTCGGATAGGGGAGAAAGAAAGTGCGGTCATGTTTATGCTTGATCCCTATGAATGTGAGGCTATGCAAGAGCGGATAAGAAAAAGCTTACGAAGACTCCAGAATCATTGTATTGATGTGGAAGAGGATATACGCGCTGATTATAGCTGTTAGAGAATTATGAAATTAAGTGAGCTACTTCCACACCTTATTTATGATTTTAAATCTGAAGCTGATTTAATACGGGCCATTGATGAGATCTCGTTAAAGTTTACTAAAGAACGAGATAAGATCGGTGATTATCTTAAGGATCCGCGATTAGTTGCTGCTTATACGGCGTTTTATTTTTTAACCAATATTCCAAAGCTAGAAGAGGTTTTAAAATGGATGCCGGAAGAGTGGGTTGATACTTTAAAAAGCTGCGACTTTATTGATCTCGGGGCTGGGCCTGGAACTTTTAGCTTGGCGTGGAAAACTCTCGGTGGGCAAGGAGATTTCTACCAGGTGGAAAAATCTGTCATCATGAGAGAGCAAGGACTTAAAATCTGGAAGGGACTTCATACGGATGATCTTTTTCAAAATGGACACTACGGATGGACTAATGAAAATCCGAAGTTTGTTCTTTTTGGTCATTCGGCCAATGAAATGGGAAGTCGAGTGGCCATTGAGTATTTGGAAAAAATTAATCCTGAACATGTGCTCTTTATTGAGCCAGGAACAAAAAGTTATTTTTCTGAAATGCTTAAGATAAGAGAATATCTTCTTACCAAAAAGTATGATGTGCTCTATCCATGTCCTAATGAAGGACAGTGCCCGTTGTTAGGCAAAGATGACTGGTGTCACCAGTTTATCCATGTGGACCAGGACTCAGAAATTGAGCGGATTTCGCAGATGGCCCGAAAGGATCGTAGGCTTCTCCCTTTAACGGTGCATGCTTATTCTCGGACTTATAAGACTAAGAATCCGGAGGAGCGTTTGGTGAGGGTATTTCCGGAGACTAAATTTAGTTTTGAATGGGAAGTTTGCCACCTAAATCAGCTTGAGCGTTATCAGATTATGAAAAGAGATCTCACTAAAAGTGAGATAAAAGACATAGGGGCAGTTCTGGCCGGCGCAGCGCTGGAAACTGAACTTTTAAAGTCACTTGAGTCGTATAAACGGGTCAAAATTCTGAAAGTTAAATAATCTTCTATCCTGACACTTGACGACGTTCATTTCACTCCCATCTTATAAATAATAAATCACGAAAGGGAGTGATGTATGAATAAATTCGATCAAGTAGTTTTAGGTGCTCTGGATATTGCTCAATCAGAAGCTTTAAAGCGTAAAAATACGGAACTATTTCCAGAACATCTACTTCTGGGTTTAATTCTTAATAAGGCTTCTTACGTCTCTAAAGCGATGAAGGATAACGTAAAGGAAGTTGAAGCCCTTATGGATAAGCTTCCTCGTACTTCTGGTCAGGTTTCAATCGAGAATCTCAGGATGTCATCGAAGCTTCAGGAATGGATTACTGTCGCTTCCGGGGACGCCGTTCAACAAGGTAAACAAGAAGTTTCTGAAAAGTTTCTTCTTAAATTTTTACCGCAATTCTTCCCAACTTTAAAAGTGGACTATAACAAGTTCGCTGAAGCGAGTGAAGAAGTGGAGGTTCCCAGTTTTCTCGTCAACCTTAATGAAATGGCCGAAGGTGGAAAACTCGATCCTGTCATCGGGAGGACCAAAGAAATCAGATCAGTCATTGAAATATTGGGTCGAAGGTCCAAAAACAATCCAGTTCTCGTGGGCCCCGCTGGAGTTGGAAAGACAGCGATCGTGGAAGGACTCGCAGAACAAATTGTAAAGGGCCAGGTGCCGGATGTGCTGAAAGGTAAAACCGTCTACTCTTTGGAGATGGGATCTCTCATGGCCGGTACTAAGTACCGTGGTGACTTTGAAGAACGTATTCAGAATCTCTTGAAATTTGTGAAATCTAAATCCGGCGAAGTGGTGCTCTTTATTGATGAGATTCACCAACTCGTTGGTGCTGGCCGAACTGATGGCGCCATGGATGCGGCCAATCTGCTAAAACCTGCTCTGGCCCGAGGCGAACTTCACTGCATCGGTGCCACCACTTTTGATGAATATCAAAAGTATATTCTGAATGATCCTGCACTGGAGCGTAGATTCCGTTCAGTTCCTGTGAATGAACCAAGTAAAGAGGATTCGGTAGAAATTCTCATGGGTGTGCGTTCAAAAATGGAAGCTCACCACGGTGTAAAGATCTCAGACGATGCTATTTATAATGCTGTTTTCCTCTCAGATCAGTACATCACTGATAAGAACTTACCGGATAAGGCCATCGATTTACTCGATGAGGCTTCCAGTGCTCTTAAATTATCAGCGGAGGCGATGCCGGCGAAGCTAGTTGAACTTGAAGCAGAACTTCGCTCTAAGAAGATTTATGCCCAGATGGAGAAAGATAATACTGATCTGAAAAATGAAATTGCGACATTGGAAGAGAAATTCAATGAAGGAAAAAAGAATTGGGAGAAAGAGATTAGCTCTCTTAAAAAAGTTTCGGAAATTAAAAACCGCATCGATCGCTTACGTTTTGAGCTGGAAAATGCAGAAAGAAATCAGAACTACGAGGAAGCTTCTAAAATTAAATACATGCTCATACCTCAGACTGAAAAAGAACTTACTACTTTTCAACATGAGTGGATTTTAAACAAGAAGCACATCGCTCAAGTGATTTCCCGACAGACCGGAATTCCTCTAGAGAAGATTTTAAAATCCAAACAAGACTCGATCCTTCATCTGGAAGAGTTTTTAAATCGCAGGGTTTTTGGTCAGGAAGAAGCAATTCATGAAATCAGTGAGACGCTGATCGCAAGTTATGCTGGTCTTTCCGATGAAACCAGACCCCTGGGTTCATTCCTACTCTTAGGGCCAACTGGGGTAGGTAAAACTGAAACGGCCAAGGCCTTAACTCAGTACCTTTTTGATAATGAAGAGAACATCGTGCGCTTTGATTTATCTGAATTCTCGGAGAAGCATTCAGTGGCAAAACTCATCGGTGCTCCTGCGGGATATGTGGGCTATGAAGAAGGTGGCGTTTTAACCGAGGCCATCCGGCGTAAGCCTTATGCCGTAGTCCTCTTTGATGAGGTAGAGAAGGCCCATCCGGATTTTGCTGATATTCTTCTTCAGATCCTCGATGACGGTCGTCTGACAGATAATAAAGGGCGTACTGTAAATTTTAAGAACACCATCATCATGATGACTTCGAACTCGAAGAACCCGAAGGAAGATTTTAAACCTGAGGTCCTCGGCCGAATTGATGCTGTTTTAAACTTCCACGGCCTTGATAAACGCATTATGAAGGAACTTGTGAATAAGCAAGTCCGCCTTCTGAACGAGCGTCTCAAGTCGAAGAAAGTTATTCTAAGGCTCGATGAAAAGGCCTATGAAACTCTGGCAGATCAAGGATTTGATTTCCAGTATGGGGCGAGACCTTTGAATGCTGTTTTTCAGAAGCTTGTGACAAGACCGCTCTCGAAGAAGATCTTAGAGGGAATTCTCCCAGAAGGGGAAATCACCATGAGTTGGAATGGGCAGGAGATGATAGTTATCACTGACACTACCTCTCATGAAAACGAGCAAAGTCTTCAATGAGAAAAGTTTTTTTAGTTTTAACTCTGGCCCTAGTAGGAACACTTGCTCAGGGCCAGAGTCATTTTGATGGAAAGAGATTCTTTAATCCAGGTCAGGATGATTTAAAATCATTCTGGCAGGTCATTAAGTGGCAGCTTATCGGCGATAAGGCCCATTGGCCTACGGATGTGCCCAATAAAAATTATCCTCTTAGACCCCTGGCCTCTGATGAAAAAGGGGTGGTGAGTTTTATCAATCACGCAACCTTTCTCATTCAATTGCCAGGTCTAAATATCCTCACCGATCCCATCTACTCAGAACGGGCGAGCCCTTTTACTTTTATAGGGCCTAAGAGGGCCCGGGCCCCGGGAATTTCATTGGTTGATCTTCCGCCTATTGATGTGGTGCTGATTTCTCACAATCATTATGATCATCTGGATGTTGAAACGCTTAAACTTCTGGATGCCAAATACAAGCCGCTCTTTTTAGTCCCTCTGAGGGATGAGAAAATTTTAAATGAAGCGGGAATCCAAAATGTAAAACCGATGGATTGGTGGGAAGAAGTGAGTGTGAAGGGGAATCGCTTTATATTTGCTCCGGCCAAGCACTGGTCGGCGCGCTCCCTGTGGGACAAGAATGAAAGTCTTTGGGGAAGCTTCATGATCGCAAATGAAGCGACTAAAATTTATTTTGGCGGCGACACCGGTTACTCCAATCATTTTCTGGATATCAAAGTGCGCTTAGGAGCTCCGGATGTGGCGTTACTTCCGATTGGGGCCTATGAACCACGATGGTTTATGGCGGCCCACCATATGAATCCTGAGGAAGCTTTAAAGGCCCACCAGGATCTGGAGGCCACGCGCTCTATCGGCATGCACTTTGGGACGTTTCAACTATCAGATGAAGCGATAGACGCTCCCGAGAAAGATCTTATCAAGGCCAAAAAAGACCAGGAGTTTTTAGTGCTGGATCAAGGGCAGTCGCTGGTTTTTTAAATTACTGAGCAATGACACTGACAGTGATGATGTCGGAGTAATCTCCGGTTGGTTTGCCACTGACATCTCCCGCTTTGACTTTCATGTTGAAACGGTCCCCAGCGGGAATACTACCACCGGGAATGACCATGACACTAACAGGGTTACCACTGGTGCCATTTAAATTGACCGGTGTCCCGGCAAAGCGGAACTCATAAGGAAGATTGGCATTCTTGGCATAATTTCTAAATTGACCGTTGTTTTGTGAACCCACCCGCACTCTGTAACCAGTATTAGACTTAACAATGAGATCGGCCCCTAACTCTTTACCTGTTGTGAGTTGTCCGAAATTAAGTGTGGCAGAGGTGCTGGAGCTATTATAGGGCGCGTTTTCCGGGACAATTGAGATGTTAATGGACGTTTGCGTTTGGACGTTGATAACAAGTTCTTTAGTCATTCCTACGCGGTAACTGGAATTATTAAGAAAACCAACGACGGTGACATTCACTACATCCTGATAGAGTCCTGCTCCGCCAGTAATATTTTGGGCCGGAATCTTAAATAGACCAGAGAGTCGCTTGTTTTCGTTGATATTAATGTAAGTAGAAAGAAATTCATTTTCTCCACTTTGATCTCCCAGGGCCTTTAATGTTCCTGTGGGATTAGTATTCTCTAAAGTGTAATCAATAGTGTTTTGATTCTTATAAACTTTTCTGTTGTAGGAGGCGGCCTTACCTTCTGAAAAGAAAAAAGCTGCCCGGTCGCAGAGTGTAGAGGGGCTGGAGTTATTAGGCCTTTGAACATCTATATAAAAAGGGATGCTGATCGCATCACCATTAAAATTCACATTAATTTGGTTTTGGTTAAATTGAAAATGACATTCCTGAGAGTAGGCAGTGGAAAAGTAAAATGAAAAGAGCAGGAGTATAACTATTCTTCCCATGGTGTGACCTCCAGGGTACCAATGTCCAGTAAACCTTTCGTTTTATCCGGTATCGAGAATGGAACCTCTCTTCCATCATTTAATTTAATAATGTACTCACCAGGAATGAGGTTCTCAATAAGAAATTGTCCCTTCCTATTCGTGAAGAATAATGTTCGCATTTCTTCTCCTAAAATTTCTCCAGTTTTAAGATCTTCTACAATTCCCAAAGAAGCCAGCTCTCCTCGAACAGTCACACTTCCAGGCGCTCCGATGGAGAGAAAATGGGCACTCTTATAAGTTGGGAAGAGTACAAAATTTTCCTGTCCTAGTGAGTATCCGATATCAAGGGATCCTGGATCAAGTTGGATTTCTCTAAACTGGTAAGGGAGTAGGTTGACGAAAACAGTCCTTCCCAGGAAGTCACTTATCCCTTCACTATATGGTGATGTGGATCTAACGCTAAAGCTCTGTTCTTCCAGGTAGTCATTAGAAGCAAGTAGAGCAAAACTGTTCGTTACGGGCCTTGTGATCGCCCAGGAGCCTTCATCCATATTATGGGCGAAGACCAGGCTTGAATGAATCCTTGCTGAGTATCTTCCCTTGGTTTCCCCATTTCCATACTTGAATCCGGTAGCGTGAACTCCATAATCAGCTAGTTTACTATTATAAATAAGATCGGCATCTCCGGTAAAATAGTCTTCAGCGTTTTCTACGCTTGCTTGACCCCTAAAAGCATTAATGCGGTTACCATTATCTTTGTTGTAAGTAAGTCTCTGAGATCTATTTTCAATATCTGCGTAAGCTGTGACGTACTGATATTTATCTGGAAATGAGATAGTCATAAGTAAGTAGGCAATTGTACTGTCTGATCCAAACTCACTCCTATTTCGGGCACCGTAAAAGCTTGCAGTGACATTATTAAAAAAACGGCCACTCAGAGAAAGATCCATGCCATAGCTGTTTGTCTTAGCGTACTCATTTTTCTCTCCATAATTCCCCCCGATACCCATGGTGTATTTACTGGACAAGGGAAGGCTGTAGTGGAGTGAATAGAGATTTTTTATCTGTTGAGGGGTACTATCCCAAGTCTGGACGAAGTCAGCATTCCGAAGCTCATAGCGGAGATTAAGATGGTGGGCGCCTCGAGAACTTCCTGACATGGTAACCAGGTTATAGCCGATTCCTAGTACGTTACCTTCATAGTTTTCATCTTTTCCCAAGGCTCCGCTTAAACTAAAGTTTCCAATTCCTGTTGAGAGAATAGTTTCAAGACCTAGAAGATTAAAATTGCCGTAGTTTTGAGCATAGGCCGCACTTGTAAAAGTACTAGTAAGACCATACTGGAAGAAGCCGGAAGTTAAAATGTCTTTTTCACTATATTCTCTTTTGAAATTAACATCCTGAAAGGGTTTTCCCGCCGATAAATCAAATTTGGCTTCGCCCTCATTGAGTAGATTGATAGATGTGGTTTGTTGGAAATTTAAAACTTCCTTTCTACCGAGATCATCTTCAATTTCTACTACGATGGTATTGATCCCGCTGACGAGTGGTAGATCCCGAATAGTGTAGCGGCCCGGGGCCAGGTATTCGGCTTTTGTTAGCGAGCCATTTACAAAATAGCTTACGCGTGACCTCGTTTTAACAATAAACTCCTGATTAAAACGAGGGTAGGGAGTGCGGTAAGGATTTAGAGAGAAATTTCTTGCAATACTTGCTCCACCTATTGGTCTCATGGTTTGAAACCCGATAGTCTGATAGTTCACATCACCGACTTGAGTTCTAATCATTGCTTCATTAAAGTCTTTAACTATGCGGGTATCCCCTCGGAACCATCGTTCTTCAACATTTGACTGGTAAACTGTCTGATTCTCCAGAACAAAACCATGAACATTTAGAAATGAATCAAAATTACCTAAAAAATAATTGGTTCCGATGGATTGATCGGCCCAGAACTGTTCACCCCTAAAAGTAATGGCCCCTCCCAGAGGAGCAGGATTAATCGCCAGATGTTTTTTCTCTGAAATTTCTCTTAGCTCTCTTTCACGGGTGGCCAGTTCATTAAGCGATACATTAAATGAAACTGTTAAATCTTCCGGAACGTAATTTGTAGGGATTTTTATCTCAGTGGGGGTTACCCATTGCGAGTTAATGTCGGAGATCCTCAAGTAAACTTTTGGGTCAACCTTATCCTGAATGGCATTTAATAAACTATTTTTCTCCAAAGAGAGGAGTTGTTCATCTTGCAGTCGAACGCGTACTTGTCCCCAGGTTGATCCGGAAGAGATGAGGGGTAAATCAGTTTCTTGGGTAGAAGATTTTTTTCCAAAGATTTGCTGATGTAAGTCTTCTTCTGAAATAGTCTGCCCGGGAGATCTCTCCAAAGTGAGAAAGGCGCCTAATAAAAGAAGAATATAATATTTACTATTCAAACTTGTAGTTCACCTTAACGGGTGTTTTAAGGTTTTTGATTTCTTTTTTGAATGAGAGATTAAAATTTCTCTTACTTAGCGCCAGTGTATTTTCACCGTTTAGTTTCTTTAAATCATCGTCAGAAAATTTAATTGTGGTCTTGTTGTCAGCAAGAGAAAGAGATTTAAAAAACAATAGTTGATGCTTATTACCTTTGTTTTCACAGCGGAGTTGAAGTTCAGAGTAGCTGCAGGAAACATCTGACTTACTCCCCTTAGGTGTGACATAGAGAGAAGCTACGTATTTCAAGAGCATTTTTACACCTGATTTTTCTTCTCCTTTCTTTAAATTAAGGGGAAGTTGTTCCGCCACAAAACGAAAGGCTTTTTCGACCTTCACCTCTTTTTCATTTCCCATCCAGGTTACTTTTACAGAACGTTTTTGTTCCGCTGGAATGATCAGCTGGTCAGGAAAAGCTGAGAGCTCGTTTGTTTCAAGAAGAACGTCTTCGCCATTCTCTTTAACCTGTCTTTGAAAAAGAGAAATCTGTACCGGAAGAGGCGAGTTGCTTTCGTTTTCAATGACAAAGTTATATGACTTTTTATTTTCACCTAATTCGATGGTTGCAGACATGGGATTAAGCTGAAAAGCAAGTATGTCACTAGAGAAGAGCAGAGCTAAAAAAAGAGGAAAGAATTTCATGAGACCATCCTTGATATACAAGGACTATTATAAATCTTTTTACTACAGTCTTAAGATAAATTTAGGGTGCTTCGATAATAATCAGTTCTTCATGGGCCGAAGCAGGTTCGCGTTTAAGCCGGATC
>JAEYUK010000294.1 GCA_023432655.1 Pseudomonadota bacterium
CGAAGAAAAATATAAGGCAATTAAATGAGCATTCAAAAAGTAAAAGAGTATCTCCAGGAATATTCCTATCTAAGAAGCATTAACTCTCTTCTTCACTGGGATATGGAAACGATGATGCCGGCCGGAGCAGTTGAGGATCGTGCCGCAAGACTGGCCTACATTCAGGGAAAGGCCCATGCCCATATCACTTCTAAAGAGTACCAGAAAATGATCAGGGACCTTGAGAAGAGTAAACTCAAGCCTTTGGAGAAGAAGTTACTACGAGAATTACGCTGGGATCTTGATCGCTATACCGCTCTTTCTGAGAAACATGTGAAGGAACTTTCACACGCTCAAACTTTGGCCACTCATGCCTGGGGTCAGGCACGAAAGAATAATGATTGGAAAACATTTAAACCGCATCTTCAAAAACTTATCGATCTGAAAAAAAGGGAAGCGAGTTTTTACAAAACAAAAAAACCTTATGATGCCATGATACAGCTCTATGATAAGGAGTTCTCATCCAGTGAGATCACGGCCCTATTTAGTGATCTTAAAGTTGGTCTCCTGGATCTTACTAAAAAGATAAAAAAAGATAAGACTTTCGTTAAGGTAAAAGACTTAAAAGGTCCTTTTGATATCAAGGCCCAGAAAAAGCTCAGTGAGTTTGCGGCCCAGATCTGTGGACTTCCGGAAGAGTATTCAAGGCTTGATGTTTCTAATCACCCCTTTAGTATAAATATTTCACCTAGAGATCAGCGGATCACAACCCGATACGTGAAAGAAAATCTGGATTCATTGTCCAGTACCATGCACGAAGCGGGGCATGCTCTCTACGAACTTAATCTTCCCAGAGAGTGGGAGGGAACTCCTTTTCAAGAGGCCATATCTTATTCTGTCCATGAATCGCAATCGCGGTTTTGGGAAAATGTTATCGGGCGCTCTAAAGAGTTTTGCGATTTTCTTCACCCGGAAATGAAGAAACACTTTCCAAAATCAATGAAGGGAATTTCGAGTGAAGAACTTTTTCATGTCTTCAATAAATCAGTACCAGGTCTCATTCGGGTAGAATCCTGTGAACTTTACTATAATCTTCACATTATTATTCGCTATGAAATAGAGGAGATGATTTTTAATCAGGGTTTAAAAGCGGATGATCTTCCGGCCATCTGGAATGCTAAATATGAAGAGTACTTAGGCATAAGGCCAAAAACTTTCAGAGAAGGTATCCTTCAGGATTCTCACTGGGCAGGAGCTGATTTTGGTTATTTCCCAACTTACACTTTAGGAAATCTTATTTCCGGAACTCTCTATAAACAGATGAAAAAAGCTGTGCCGGGATATAAAAAAGATATCAGCAAAGGGAAAATGAACCGGATCGGAGAATTTCTTAAAGATAATATTCATGTTAAGGGCCGTGCCTTAACTGTGAAAGATATGATAGGAGAACTTGAAGTTAAAGATTATCTGTCCTACTTAACAGAGAAATTCGAGGTATAGCTTGGAAGAAGTATTTTTAGGAGTCATGGGGCTTCAAGAAGCAAAAAATCATCAATATGAGCTTAAAGAAAAGGGTATTGAGATCCGGCTGAAAACCAACGCACAAACCTGTACCACTGGATGTAAAGTAACGGTTGAAGTTTGGGGAAGTGAAGAGGATAAGGAAGTTCTCCATCAGCACTTTCAAAACGACTTTTTAAAACACGTTAAAGGTCATGCACCAAACCTTGAGCATCTGAGTGCCGTTTATGATCCAAGTGCCAGTGAAGTCGTCTGTCAGGCCTGTGGAGCGAAGTTCTCTCCAGTTGCTAACGAATGCCCGGATTGCGGTCTGGTCTATTAAAAATCTTTTCGTCTTAAGCGTTTTTTGTCCGAATCTTTTTTCTTAGACTCTAGGCGACTTAAGACGGCACTTCTTTTAGGCTTTGTTGCTTTTCTCACCTTAGGCGCTTTTAAGACAGTCTGTAACATTTCATGAAGTTTACTTATGCAATCGTCCATGTTGGCCTTCTGAGAACGATTCTTCTGGCTTACCAGCTGAACCTCGCCAGAATCTAAAATGTATTGGGGATATTTTTTTTGAAAGCGCTCTTTAACTTCTTGTGAGCAACAGGTGCTCTCCGTTATATTCCAATTAAGTGTGACCTTTGAATTTACTTTATTCACGTTCTGACCACCGGCACCGCTACTGCGTGCAAAGGAAAACGTGAACTCTGAAAAAGGTATATTAATTTTATCCATACTTGTTATGATACTAGCATGAAAGAGCAGAGCTGGTTTGTTTATATCATCCAGAATGAAAAAGGGCATTATTACACGGGAATAACCACCGATCTGGAACGACGCTTTGCTGAACATCAGGGATCCAAAAAAGGGGCCAAGTTTTTTCGATCAGGTGCAGCTGTGGAGATGGTTTTCTTCAAGGCTTTTCTCAACCGCTCAGAAGCCTCAAAATTTGAAGCCTCTGTAAAAAAACTGAGCCGACTTAAGAAAATTCAACTTATCAGTTCTCAGGAAGTGTAATTATGTTAAGAACTCTCGGTGGAATTTGGTACAAGTGTAATGGTTGGACTTTCAGGAATGAGATCCCTGATAGTCTTAGATCTTTTATTCTCCTGGGTGCCCCTCATACATCCAATGTTGATCTTTTTGCGGCCATGGCCGTGGCCCGCTTGATGAAAAGAAACGCTAAGTTTGTTATTAAAAATGACTGGTTAAAGTTCCCGATGAATCTTTTGATGAAACCGGCAGGAGCCATAGGCCTTGACCGGGAGAAGTTGAAACTTTTGGGGAATGCTAATACTACGCATTTGATGGCCGACCTTTTTAAGCAGTACCAGGAATTAGTTCTGATGATTGCTCCTGAAGGGACTCGTTCGCCAACGACTCATTGGAAGACGGGCTTTTATTACATCGCCCAGAAGGCCGGAGTACCTATCGTCCTGGCCTACGGCGACTATCAAAAAAAGGTATTAGGTCTTGGACCCGTCATCTGGCCCACTAATTTCGAGAAAGATTTTCAAACAATTCTGGAGTTTTATAAGGATATTAAGGGCCGGCACCCGGAAAAATTCCTACTGGATGAAAGATATAGAAATCCCGCCTGAATAACTATGTAAACTCTTCAGGGGATTTGTCATCCTCGGTTTCCCCCTGTAGATTGCCTTCTATGCAAAAAATTAACCCTAATGACCTGCCAATTACTGCCTGGCTTCCCACAACTGTAAAAGAAGCGAAGAAACGTGGTTGGGATGAAATGGACGTGGTTCTCGTGACCGGGGATGCCTATGTGGACCATCCGGCCTTTGGGGCGGCGGTCATGGGGAGAATCTTTGAGTCCTTAGGTTTAAAAGTGGCGATCATTGCTCAACCGAATTGGCGGGATGATCTCAGAGACTTTAAAAAATTTGGAAGACCAAAGTACTTCTTCGGCGTTACCGCCGGGAATATGGATTCCATGGTGAATAAATACACCGCGGGTAAAAGGCTTCGTTCTAATGATGCTTACACTCCGGGAGGCTCTACTGATTTTCGCCCGGATTATGCTTCCATTGAATACACAAAAATTTTAAAAGGCCTCTATCCGGATGTGCCGGTTATTTTGGGTGGTATTGAGGCTTCTCTGCGCCGGGTGACTCATTATGATTTCTGGGAAGATCGGTTAATGCCGAATATTCTTACCAGTTCTGGTGCCGATATGCTCATTTACGGAATGGGGGAGCAGCCCATTCGTGATGTGGTTAAATATCTCTTACGGGGAACACCTTTTTCTTCGCTTAAAACTATTCCACAAACTGCTTTTCTACAGGAAGCCGCTCAGGAACTTCCTAAAAACAAGCAGTGGGAAACATTTGAACTCACTAGCCATGAGGATTGTCTCGCTGACAAAAAAGCCTACTCCAAAAACTTCATGCATGTGGAAGTGGAGAGTAATAAGCAGTTCGCTAAACGCCTTACTCAGCGAGTGGAAGATAAAATCCTGGTGATTAATCCTCCTTATCCAACGATGACGGAAAAAGAGATTGATGCTTCTTTTGATTTACCTTACACCAGGCTCCCGCACCCGAAATACAAAGATCGGGGAGCGATTTCTGCCTTTGAAATGATTAAGTTTTCCATTAACACCCATCGTGGTTGTTTTGGAGGATGCAGTTTCTGTACTATTTCGGCCCATCAGGGCAAGATGATTGCCAGCCGTTCAAAAGAATCAGTGATGAAGGAAGTGGACCAAGTTGTGAGTATGCACGACTTTAAAGGTTATATTTCCGATATCGGGGGCCCTTCTGCTAATATGTATCAAATGAAGGGGATTGATCAAAGTGTCTGCGACAAGTGTGCCGCTCCTTCTTGTGTCTTCCCGCAAATCTGTAAGAATCTCGATACCAATCCGCAAAAGATGACAGAGCTTTATCAGGCCATCAACAAGCACCAAGGGGTGAAGAAGGCCTTCGTGAGTTCTGGTCTTCGTTATGATTTAATGTTTGATCCCAGGAGTTCTCATCCCAAAGAAGATGAAAAGTATGTCGAGCAGCTCATAACTCACCATGTTTCCGGTCGACTCAAAGTTGCTCCGGAGCATACTGAGGATGAAGTTTTAAAACTTATGCGGAAGCCGAGCTTTGAGTTCTTTTACAAATTCAAAACCCGTTTTGAAGAAATTTCTAAGAAAAAAGGGATCAAGCAGGAGATCATTCCATACTTTATCTCCTCTCATCCGGGGTGTACTCCGGAAGACATGGCCAAACTGGCAGCAAAAACCAAGGCCTTAGGCTATAAGCTCGAGCAGATTCAGGATTTTACGCCGACTCCAATGACTGTGGCGACTGAGATCTATTATTCTGGGTACCATCCTTACACCTTGAAGCCCGTTAAAACGGCCATAAGTTTAGACGACAAGACTAAGCAGCGGACATTTTTCTTCTGGTATAAACCTGAGAACAAGAATTTCATTAAGAACTATCTCTCTAAAGCTAAAATGTTCGATACCATGAAAGATCTCTTTGGCTAAGAAAGGAGGCTACGGTAGAATGCCTCCATGTCTACACTACTTACACTTCAAAATCTTAGTCTTCATTACCCCCATAAAGTTATTTTTAAAGATGTAACTTTCACTCTGAATCAAGGGGATAAGATCGGAGTCCTGGGGCTTAATGGCCATGGAAAATCCTCCCTCTTCAAAGTGATTGCAGGTTTAGTGAAGCCAGACACCACTGTGCCTCCCTTTATTTATGATAAAAATAAAGACTTCACATTTTTTTATGTCCCCCAGGAACTGACTAATCTCTCGGATTGGACTATTGAAAACTATTTCTTTGAGTTTCATCCTGAAATGGGTGCTCTGAAAAAAAGACTCGACGTCATCAATGAGAAACTGGGAACCGGTGAAGGGGACTTTGATAAACTCATTAATGAGCAGTCCCGTATCTATGATGAACTAACGAAATTAGGTGAGGATAAGATCCATTCTCAGTTCATTAGTTACTTGAAGTATTTCGGGGTAGAAAACCTTGACCGGAATATGGCCTCTCTTTCAGGGGGCGAACAACGTAAGGTCGCTCTCTCACTTGGATTGTCTGCTCCCCAGGAACTCATTCTTTGGGATGAGCCAACGAACCACCTTGATCTTGAAACCATTCAGGACTTTGAAGATGAACTTCAAAGTTCCCGGAAGACGTTTATGATCATCTCCCACGATCGAAGCTTACTTAATAATGTTGTTGATCGGATCATTCACATTCAACAAGGAAAACTTCGCTCTTTCAGCGGAACTTATGAAGCCTACCTGCAATTTTTGATTGAAGATCAGAAGCGCCGTGAGAAGGAACTTGATAAGTTAAATAACGCTCAAAGAAGGGAAACTGCCTGGATCCGTCGAGGAGTACAGGCGCGAAGAACCAAGAGTAAGAAAAGAATTGAGGATTACAGCACTCTGAATAAAACCATTCAAGATTTGAAATCCCAGGCCCATAAATCCGTCAGCTTAAATCTTCAGTCTTCTGGCAGAAAAACTAAAGTTCTTCTGGCCGCTGAAGACCTGACTTTAAAATTCGGAGAGCGCACTCTCTTTGAAAATCTCAATTTCTCAATTGCTAAGGGAGATAAGATAGCTTTGATGGGAAGAAATGGTGTGGGGAAATCATCTCTCCTTAAAATTCTTCTGGGGGAACTTGAGGCAACTAGCGGTAAGGTTACACGAGCGCAAGGCTTAGATGTTGGTTACTTCTCTCAAAAAAGAGAGGCCCTGAAAGATGATGAGACTCCTTGGACTATGATTGGTGAAGGAATTGATTACGTGATTTCTAACACCGGTGATAAACGTCATGTGGCGAGCTATTTGGAAAACTTTCTCTTTAGTTCGGATGAAATCAAAAGACCGATTCACACCTTTTCCGGCGGAGAAAAAAATCGACTTCAGCTAGCTCAATTTATGAAACACGCCAGAGACATCTGGATCTTTGATGAACCTACCAACGATCTGGATTTAGAAACCATCGGAATTTTAGAAGAAGAACTGAGAAACTATGAAGGGGCCCTTATTATCGTGGGCCACGATCGATCTTTCATTGATAACGTCACCGATAAATGCTGGGTCCTTCATGATGGGAAAATCGAGAATTTTGAGGCCGGTTTCTCTCAAGCAGAACTCTTCCTTGAGGCGATCCGCTTAGAAGAGGAATTAAAAAAGAAGACCCCTAGCGAAGTTTCTGCTCCTGCAGATAAAGGTGAGAGCGGTCCTAAGCTCACCAATAAAGAGAAAAACCGTTATCAGGCCTTACCAGAAGAAATTGAGAAACTTGAAAACAGAATCCAGTCTTACAAAACGGAATTAGAAAGTATTGATTACAGCAGTTTAGATAAAGATCTCACGCTTAAAATGGAAGAGCTTCAAAAGAAACTAAATGACTCGGAAAATAAACTCGAGTTGCTCTTTAACGAGTGGGCCGATCTGGAAAGTAAATTATAAGACTGAGTTAAATAGTCCGTAGGGCAGAATTAACCGCCGTTGTTTCTCAATCAAGAGTATTTATACTTAAGATATGAGAATACTTATTTTATCCATTATTTTTCTCTCGGCCTTCTACTATTTTACCCCCCATTCTGAGGAGAAGAGCTCAGCGGCGAGGATTGACCTCGTGAAATTGAAAATGGGGGCCCCAGAGCGTAAAGCGGCAACGGATGAGAGAGTATTAACCGTTCGTGAGAAGCAGAAAATACGTCCTGCTCCTACGGAGGCGGCGATTGAAAACTCCGAAGATTTTCCAGAAGAACCAGTCGACAATATTGAAGAAGATGTAAACGATGATTCCTATTCTGAGGAGACAGAGGATTCGGAAGCCGATCTGCCTCAGGAAACCTCAATGACCGAGCTAGAGGAAGGATGGAATGGAGAGTTATTGAATATTCTCGGACGCCTTGAACCTTATGAAGCGGAAGCCCTCCATAAGTCTTATTTGCAAGAAAAAGAGGCCTACCACAAGGGTCTTGAGGCCATGTTAAACGAAGGTCAAAATTCCCCGGAAGCGGCCATGGAATTAGAACAAATTCAGGCCGAACTCGATCATCAGCATCAGGAAAAGCTAAAAACCATTCTAGGTCCTCACTATGAATCCGTCATGGATCAATATCAGCAGTTCATGGAAGTGACTTCTCAGCTTAAATAAGGTATTTTGGAAAAAAAATTCCGAGGTATTTTATGCTAGCAGTACATGATCTTCGCCTGCAATTTGGCGGCAGAACCCTTTTTGATGATGTTAATCTGAAGTTCACTCCAGGGAACTGTTATGGAATCATTGGGGCCAATGGTGCTGGTAAATCTACTTTCCTTAAAATACTAAGTGGTGAAATCTCACCCACGGCCGGAAGAATTGAAGTCTCTCCTGGCGAGCGTATGGCCGTATTAAAGCAAAACCATTTTGCTTTTGAAGCAGAAGAGGTTTTAACCACGGTTATTTTAGGGCACTCCAGGTTAGTTGAGATCATGAAGGAGAAGGAAGCTCTTTACGCGAAAGAGGATTTCTCTGATGCTGATGGAGAAAGAACCGCAGAACTAGAGGGACTCTTCGCCGAAATGAATGGCTGGGAAGCCGAGGCCAACGCCGCAAGCTTATTGGCAGGATTGGGAATCAAGGACGACCTTCACCAAAAAAAGATGAAAGAACTCACCGGGGGAGAAAAAGTTAAAGTCCTCCTGGCCCAGGCCCTTTTTGGAAAGCCAGAAATTCTTCTTTTGGATGA
The DNA here is from genome assembly GCA_023432655.1 of Pseudomonadota bacterium. Classification (GTDB taxonomy): domain Bacteria; phylum Bdellovibrionota; class Bacteriovoracia; order Bacteriovoracales; family Bacteriovoracaceae; genus Peredibacter. The sequence continues at coordinate 8,215 of JAEYUK010000294.1, forward strand.
GCCTACCAACGATCTTGATATCAAGGCCATCCAGTGGCTGGAAAACTTCATCATGGACCAACAGGATACAACTGTTTTGGTTGTCTCCCACGACCGTCACTTTTTAAATAAAGTCTGTACTCACATTTGTGATATCGATTTTTCAAAAATTAAACTCTACGTTGGGAACTACGACTTCTGGTATAAGTCTTCCCAACTCGCTCAGCGCATGATGTCTGACCAGAATAAGAAAGTGGAAGAAAAGATGAAGGAATTAAAAGAATTCATTCAGCGTTTTTCTGCCAACGCTTCTAAATCAAGTCAGGCCACTTCCCGAAAGAAGATGCTCGATAAACTCACTCTTGAAGACATCCAGCCTTCTAGTCGTAAGTATCCTTACGTGGGCTTTAAGGCCGATCGAGAAGCCGGGGACAATCTTCTTCGAGTGGAAAATCTCACTGTTAGCTTAGAAGGTGAGAAAATCATTAATAATGTTTCCTTCACGATTAAGAAGGGACAGAAAGTTGTCTTCCTTGCTAAATCAGAAGTTGTGACCACCGCTTTATTTAAAGTTCTCATGGGTGAACAAGAACCGGATTCAGGAAAATTTGAATGGGGTATTACCACTTCTCGGGCCTATCTTCCGAATGACAACTCCGAATATTTTAAAGATGCTCAGCTTGATCTTATTAATTGGTTGAGACAGTATTCCAAAGACCAAACTGAAACCTTCTTACGAGGATTTCTCGGGCGCATGTTGTTTTCAGGAGAAGAAGCACTTAAGAAGTGTAACGTTCTTTCTGGAGGCGAGAAAGTGCGCTGTATGCTTTCAAAAATGATGCTTTCCGGGGCCAATGTTCTGGTTCTAGATAATCCGACCAACCACCTTGATCTTGAAACCATCACTTCTGTGAACGAAGGGTTGATTGATTTTAAAGGGACTATTCTTTTTACCTCCCATGACCATGAGTTCATTCAAACAGTTGCCGATCGCGTGATCTCCATTGAAGAGCGTGGGGTGCGGGACGAAGAATGCACTTATGATCAATTTCTGGGTTTAGAGTAATTTAGAAGCGGCGCGGTTTAAATTTCAGGCCAGATCGTGGCAGCATTAAGTACTGAGGTACATGTATGTCACGATTTTTGTTCTTACTTATCATTTGTTCTCCGGCCATTTCTTTTGCCTTTGATTGGCAAGGACATCGTGGGGCCCGGGGACTTTATCCGGAAAATACTGTCGGTTCCATGATGGAAGCTTTGAAGTATCCAGTAAGCACGCTGGAACTTGATGTCGTTATCTCGAAAGATCTTAAAGTGGTCGTCAGTCATGAGCCCTGGATGAATGAAGAGATCTGCCTTGATTCCCATGGAAATTCATTTAAGGGAAAGAAACACAACATTTATAAAATGAGCTATAACGAGATCCTCAAGTTCGATTGCGGATCCAAACCCCACCCACGTTTTCCTGAGCAAGTGAAAGTGAATGTAGGTAAACCTCTTTTGAGCACGCTACTTGATGTGAGTGAAGCCCAGCTGAGGACTCTCAATCGAACTGACATCATCTACAATATAGAAATTAAATCTGATCCAGAGGACGAAAAGAAGGGCTTTCAGCCAGATTATAAAAAGTTCTCAGATCTGGTCATTGCTACGATCGTTGAAAAGTTATCTCCTAAAAAATTCGTCATTCAAAGTTTTGATTGGCGGGTTCTTCAATACATTCATAAAAAGTACCCCGATATTCGTCTCAGTGCCTTAACAGGTCAGGAGATAAACGTTGAAGAGGATCTAAAACGTCTGGGATTTATCCCTTATGTTTATTCTCCTTATTATAAAAAACTCACACCCCAAGTGGTTCAAGAGTTAAAGCAGAAGAAAATAAAAGTCATTCCCTGGACTGTGAATGAAGTCGAAGACATGAGAATCATCAAGAAAATGGGAGTTGATGGAATCATTACTGATTACCCAAACCGCATTGAACAGGCCGAACAGAAAGAATGTCCAAAAGGGAAGAATTTTTTTGAAGGTAAATGCGTAGAAATCCCCACCCACGGGCTTCCTTCAGATTCAAATCCTGGATGGACCTGTAAGCCAGGGCATGTTCAAAAGAGAGGGCGTTGTGTGAAAATGGTGCTTCCACCAAATTCTCATTTGACCCCTGATGGGAAAAGCTGGGAGTGTAATGTTGGATACTCCCGCTACCGCGGAACCTGCAAAAAAGACTAATCTCCCTTATTCGTAGCCTATCGATTTCATTAAACACATGTTTAGGTGACCTTAATTTGGCCCTAACTTCCTGTAATTAATTCCCAATGAGGTTGTCTATTCCCCCTAGGCCGGGTATAAGCCAGCCAATTGTTTAACAAAGGAATTAAGATGAATAAGCTTGTTGTTTTGGCCTCATTGGCCTTAGTGGGGAACTCAGCGTTTGCTGCTAAATGGAACAGAAGTAATAACCCTGATTTTTTCAATGCTATTGCTACAAAAAATATGACGAAGGCCTTTGCTGATCTTCCATTAGTTGCTCGTCTTCAGGACGACCGCTTTGGATGGTCTGAATCATTCTGGCCGTCTCGTAAAGGCGGGATTGCTTTCCGTTGGAACCATCCAGATCCTCAGCCGTTTAAATTCCGTCTTCATACCAAGGCCGAAATTCTGGCAATGAATGAAACAGAATTGGGCCAGCTTTCTCCGGCCGAGCTTTATGATATTTCACAAAATGACTATAACTTCACGCTGACCAAAAAAACTCTCAGTATGTACAAACCCACAGATCTTTGGTGGGAAGGGATTTGTGATGGTTGGGCCACGGCCGCTAACAACTATCCTGAACCAGATAAAGTCGTTGTTACGAATAAAGATGGTGTGAAAGTTCCTTTCGGTGCATCTGACGTTAAGGCGCTGATTGCTATGCATGACACCTATAACTCTAAAGGACGTTATGTCCGAGTTGGAGATCGTTGTAATGCTCGAGGGAAAGTTCCTGGCGAAGGAATTGAGGGAGCTGATGTGGTTATTGCTCCACCTCCGGCCAATCAGGCCAATAAACCAGCTTGTGAAGATGTGAACGCGGGTGCTTTCCATATCGTTCTGGCCAGCATGATTGGTGTAAACTCTCAGGGGTTTGTGGCGGAAGTTGATAGATTCGCAGATGTTTGGAACCAACCGGTAGTGGGTTATGAATCAGAACTCGTAGGCGACGTTGAAGTTACTTCAAAAGATTTGAAAAATGGAATTGCTCGTAAGGTTCAACTTAAAACAGTGATGACCTACACTGAAGAGCTTGTTCTTTATAATCCTAAATATGAAGCAGAAGGATACCGTGGTTTTATTTCTAAAGAGCCGGTGACCGGAACTCCTGCCCAGTCTTATGCATCAAGAAACTATGAGTACATTTTAGAGCTTGATCAGGCCGGCAATATCATCGGCGGTGAATGGGTTTCTGAAACTCGTCCGGATATGCTTTGGATGAAGGCGAAGGACCCTAAGTTCATGAACGGGAAAGTTCCTCTGGCCGGATTAAATGAGATCTACACTCCAGTAAAACACTAAAAGAATCTAAGGCCCCTTAAGGGGCCTTAGATTCTTTTAGTGTTTTA
>JAEYUK010000330.1 GCA_023432655.1 Pseudomonadota bacterium
TCCCTGTAGGGTTTAAGGGATTAATTTGAAGTTTATAATCAGCATCAAATTTAACCTTTGTTTTATCTCCTACAAGTTCACCGGCCGTGAGTTCCAGGTTGAGAATCGGCGAGTTTTGAAAAGTGGCCGTGATCCTGTTCTCCGAGGTCATTTTGCTAAATGATTTAATGTTTCGGAGATCCAGGCGAGCGGGAAAAGGGGCAAAGATTTTTGGCTTCAAGGAACCTTGAATGTCGCAGCCAGGAGAAAATTTGAACTCCATAGTTACTTCTTCTTTCATTGTCATAACATTGAACCAGTTTATATTTTTCTTTTCACACTTATCAATTCGAAAGCCTTTAGGAGGAGTCGGCTTCCCTGGTCCAGATTTTGCGATCAAGGGGGCGATGAGGGACTGAATCGAGGTCTTAACGTCGTCAATTTCTCTACTGGCCTCTGCTATGAAGCTCAAAAAAAGGGCCAGTAAAAGTGGCATAAGTTACCCATTTTGTTAGATGTTGTTTAATCTTAAGTTAACCTTATTCTACTGTTTAGGTTAATTTTTGATAAGGTTACGCGCATAAAAGTCGGGTTGAATAATATGGAAGAAGTCCTAAGTAATAAAACAGTTCTGGTAGTTGATGATGAGCTGGATCTAAGAGAGATTGTCGCCAGCGAATTAGAGTTCATGGGGGCGAAAGTCTTTCAAGCAGAAAATATTCTAAAGGCCCAGAACATACTTAATGAACAAGAAGTAGATCTTGTTATTTCTGATATTCGTATGCCCGGTGGTACAGGCATAGATCTTTTAGAAAGGATTAAATCAAGTGATCGTCCATGTCCTCCAGTTATTCTCATCACGGGATTTGCCGACATCACTATTGCCGATGCTTTTGATAAAGGGGCAGAGGCCCTAATTAGTAAGCCTTTTAAGCTGGACGATCTCATTAATATGTCTGCCCGATGCATGGTTCCCATTGACGAACGTTTGACTCAGCCTCTGAAAGCTCAGAAAAGTATTAGCACCACAGAAAAAGACGATATTTTTTTCGGTCGAGGTGGAGCGGCGATTGAAATCACCAAACAGGCCGGTCGCTTTGATGTGGGAGATAATATTCAATTTGATCTCCTGGTAGGAAACCAACACATCAATGGCAGTGGAGTTTGTCGTTGGGTAAAACAAAGTGATAACGATAACTCGCGAACCTATATGGGATTAGAATTTATTTGCCTTAAATCTGAATCACTCAATCAATTCAAGGATATGTTTAAAAACCGGAAGATTATTCCTTTTATTCCCAATATCCCTCACTAATCTCTGAGCCAGTGACAAGTATAACCGCCTGGATTCTTCTTTAAATAATCTTGATGGTAGTCTTCTGCCGGATAAAAAGTTTGGGCGGGAACGACTTGAGTCACCACTGGTTTAGGCCATTTCTTGAGATCATTTATCTCTTTGATTTTTTCGATGGCAGCGAGCTTTTGTTCGGGAGAGTGATAAAAGATCACTGAACGATACTGTGTCCCTTTATCATTACCTTGTTGGTTTAAGGTGGTGGGATCATGCATGCGAAAGAAAAAGCCCAGAAGTTCTTTATAAGTTAGTTTTTTTGGATCAAAAATAATTTGTACGGATTCTGCGTGATTAGTCGTACCAAGGCTAACTATTTTATAGGTAGGATTGTCGACTGAACCGCCCGTGTAACCAACAGTTGTCTCAATCACTCCGGGAATTTCTCTGATGATTTCTTCCATTCCCCAAAAGCACCCACCGGCAAGTGTTGCAGTTTCTCTGGTCATTGTTTTTGCCCCTAGTTGTGTTCCTGTCAATATACATAAGAGTAAGATGAACTTTTTCATGAAACCATCTTCCCAGAAAAAGAATCATTTGGCCCATGACTTTAAAAGTTTGTTACAATGAATACATGACTAAAGGGCCTGAAGGATTTGAAGCATTTTATAGTTCCATGTATGGTGAGCGGTGGCCTCGTTTAAAAGAAGCTTTGCTCGCTCCTAAAAAGCATGTTGCTGTAGTAAATCCTTTTTCAAAATTTAAGTTCATTGATACCCCACTACATATCACAGGTATCTCATTCGAGCATGACGTTCGGGATAGTTTTCCATCGCCTGTTTCAACGGATGAAGGATTTCATAATTATTATTTGATGGATGCCGCTAGTATCCTCCCTGTGGAAGCTCTCGATTTGACCCCCGGTGAAAAAGTGGTTGATCTGTGTGCGGCCCCTGGAGGGAAAAGCTTGTTGTGTGCCTGGAAATTAAAAAATCAGGGGCTCTTGGTTTCTAATGATCGATCTGCAGCAAGACGGGCCAGAATACACCGGATCTTTGATGAATATCTTCCAAAATCTGAGCAAAAAAACCATACGATCACGGGTTACGATGCCACTAAGTGGAGCCTCTATCAAAAGAGTATTTATGATAAAGTCCTTTTAGATGCCCCATGCTCCTCAGAGCGACATGTGTTGGAAGATTCAAAAGAATTATCTCTTTGGGCGCCTGGAAGAACTAAGGCCATTGCCATCACTCAGTTTGCCAAGTTGCCCTCAGCACTGGACATTGTTAAAGTGGGAGGAACAGTTGTTTACTCCACTTGTGCTCTTTCTCAGTTGGAGAATGATGAAATTATCAGAAAGCTTTACCAGAAAAGGGCCGGTCGCTTTGAACTTATTCGTAAAGAGTTCTCTTTCGGTGAAGTGACTGAATTTGGTTGGCAAGTCCTTCCCGATACAACGGGGTGGGGACCATTTTATCTCGCGGTGATAAAGCGGCTTAAGTGATTTGCCAGTTTATCTCTGAGAGACCTTTTTCTTTAAGATAGTCATTGGCCTGAGAAAAAGGTTTTGAGCCGATAAATCCTCGATAGACAGAAAGAGGAGAAGGATGGACGGATTTAATGATCTTGTGCCTTGTTTCATCAACTCGTGAAGCCTTTTTTTGGGCCGGACTTCCCCATAAAATAAAAACAAGATTATCTTTCTCACGATTTAAGACTTCGATAACTTTGTCAGTGAATTTTTCCCATCCTTTCTGATGATGACTTCCCGCTTTGCCATCTTCCACTGTCAGAACATTATTCAGGAGCAAAACTCCCTGACAGGCCCAACTTTCCAGACAACCATGTTCAGGTGGTATAAGGCCTAAATCATTATTCAGTTCTTTAAAAATATTTACCAATGACGGTGGGATTTTCACGTTTTTATTGACGGAAAAACAAAGCCCATGGGCCTGTCCGGGACCGTGATAAGGGTCTTGCCCTAAAATGACAACTTTAACTTGATTGAAAGGTGTCAGACGAAATGCCTCAAAAATATTGTGGATCGGAGGGTAGATTTTTTTATCGGCCTTTTGTTCCTGCTTTAAAAATGCCAAGAGTTCCTTCATATAAGGAGAGTGAAGTTCCTGACCAAGGTGATCTTCCCAGCTTTTATCTAATGCTAAATCCATGGATTATTTTTAGCTTATTTCTCATCTTTTGGCCAAAGGCTTGGCCAAAAGAGAGGCTAAATTATTATGATAAGTTATGACTACGAAGAGATATGTTATTTGTGATCTGGAAGCTACAGGTCTTGATAGCGAAGCAGAAATTATTGAGCTTGCTCTTTTGACTTTTGAAAACGACAAAGTCGTCGATGTCTTTGAAACTCTGGTTAATCCAATGAGAGCTGTGCCTGAGTTTATTACAAATTTGACGGGGATTTCTAACCGCAGTTTGAGAGAGGCTCCAAAATTTTATGAAATTTCAGAGGCCATCCTTTCTCGTCTTGAAGGATCGGTTTTTGTCTCCCATAACACTGAGTTCGACCTGGGATTACTCCGTAAAAAGTTTCGGGAAATGGGACTGGAATTAAAGGTTAAAGAGTTTTGCACCTTAAAAGTCGCCCAATTCGAAATTCCCGGGCTTAATAACTATAACCTGGATGCTCTTTGTAGTTTCTTTAATATTAAAATTCAGGACCGACATAGGGCAATTGGAGATGCCAAGGCCACACTGGAGCTTTTTCGTGAACTTCAGGATTTGAGATTTAAACCGAAGCCAAAATTATTTCATCTTCCTCATCACGATAAGATCTTAAAAAAAATCCCTTCTAAGGCAGGGGTTTTGTCTTTTAAAAATGCTGAAGGAAAAGTGCTGAGACTCGAAGCTTCTTTTAATATGGAGAAAACGGCCAGAGAGCTGCTTCTGATAAAGCCGGCCAACCGGGAGTTATTACAAACTGTTCAGACAGTAGAAGCAGAACTCACTGGTTCGGCCTTAATTGCGGAGTTTAAGAAACTTCGTTTTAAACCATTTCATCCACGTTTTGTGATCGTGGTCGAACAGAACAATTTGGAGAAGAATTTTAAAATCCAACCCTTCCGTAAGAACCTGCCAGGTCTCTGGTATTTCACTCATCTGGAGAGTGCTAGAAAGAAAATAAAGGAGCTTCGGTATGCTCTAAAAGATGATGTTTTCATTTACCGCGAAGGCGGTAAATCGAAAGAAGAGATTTTAAAGCACAACCAAAAAGTTGAAGCCCTTTCTAAACTGGCCCGTTTCCCGGCCGATAATCTCATCTTGATCGGTGAAGGGCGAACTTTGGGAGAGAAATCCCTGGTGGTGATCAGGAAAAATCATGTTTTGGGATACGGACATACGGCAGCATCTGATGAGGAAATTTATGCTGACCCGGATAAGTACTTATCCCGTCGGTATAATTGCCATCCGGGTGTGGACTTGGCCGCCCGTAAGCACCTGATGATTTTAAAAAACTTAAAGCATAAAACCGAAGGCTGGCGCAGTCTGGCCGAAACATGCTAGGATATTGATATGAACCCTAAAAAATTTATTTCCACTAAACGGTTTTCCGGTTTCCCTTGTACGCATCGCCAATGGCGCGCTAGTTCCCATTGCCGATTTGTTCATGGTTATTCACGTTCGTTTTATTTTGAATTCGCCGCCAAAGAATTAACCCCGGAAGGTTGGGTCGTTGATTTTGGAGGGCTAAAAGAACTTAAAACCTGGCTTGAATATATGTTCGACCATACTTTCTTGATTGCTCAGGATGACCCTCATCTGGATGACTTTAAAAAGTTAAATGATCAAGGTGTTATTCAGTTAAGGGTCATGCCTAATCCCGGAATGGAGGGCACCGCTCTTTTTGTTTATGAAGAAGCCATGAAAGTTCTTAATAAGCTTTATGGGGATCGGGCATGGATAACGATGGTTGAAGTTTCAGAAAACGAAAAGAATAGCGCTAAATATATCCCATGAATCCCTGGAGCAGTTTTCCTCCGGCTTCCTGTTATCCGGATCAATGTAACTGCGAACTCACCCGGGATGCCTTGATTCGCCAACCTTCCGCCTTTTGGAGTTCCCTGGCCTATATCTTTGTGGCAC
>JAEYUK010000332.1 GCA_023432655.1 Pseudomonadota bacterium
CTTTAGGTGACGGCACAGAAATCGAACTCATAACCGGATCACGGGACATTTATAGCATAAAAGACCAGCAGTTCTATAAGGCCATCCCCAATGAACACTGGCGAAAATATTATCTAAATGTATCTGAGAAAGTTGATAATGCCCGTTACTACGGAGGCTTCCTTTGCCGACTTTGGAATAAGAGAAAAGTCCGCTGGGTTCAGGATACGACACTCAGAAAAATGGAAATCATTGTTTTTTCTCAGCTTAATTTACCTAATGGGGAAAAAGGTGGGATTACCCGAAAACTTTCCTGGAAGCATTGGTGTTTTGACGAAGATTATAAAAGAGAGAGCGGTCAGAATCCTTAGTTAGACGAAGATGACTATTTTTCAGTCATCTTCGTTACATCAAAGTACTCTGTCACAAGTTCCGGATGTTCGGTGTACTTCTTACAAAGTTCATAAAAACGCTTAGAGGGTTTATCATTCTCGTTGGCCATTAAAAGCTGGCCGAATATATCCATCGCCTCGGAAAAATTCTTCTCTAAAAATAGTTGGGTGGCCTTCAAGTAAAATTGAAGGGATTCAGGGTCCTTACTCATCCAGTGGTGAGGATGAAGGACTTCAAAAATTTCAACCGGTTTACTTTTTCCTTTCACAATCACTTTATCTATCGGACGAGTTTTAATGTGAGTTAAATCTAGGCGTGCCAGAGTCATCTCGGAGATAAGGATCTGCGCTCCATAATACTTGCACAGACCTTCGAGTCGGGCACCCAGATTCATATTGTCCCCTAAGGCAGTGTAAGAGAAAATTCGCTCTGACCCCATGTTACCGACGGAGCATTCTCCGGAATTGAGCCCAATACCCACATTGAAAACCGGGCGACCTAGTTTAACAAACTCTTCATTAATTTCCGGAAGTATGGTCATCATTTTAATCGCACCTTCAACAGCATGTTGCGCGTGATTTCCTATCTCCAGCGGAGCTCCCCAGATGGCCACAATGGCGTCACCGATGTACTTATCCAATGTTCCTTTGGTATCAAAAACGATGTCTGTCATCTTTCCCATATAAATATTCAGGGAGTGAGCAAGTTCAGTTGCCGTCAGCCCCTCTGAAATACTGGTGAAATCCCGGACATCGGAAAATAAGCAGGTGATGTCCATTTTAGTCCCGCCCACATGGAGCTTTTCAGGAGATTTAAGCATTTCATCAACAATGGTCGGTGCCACGTAACGAGAAAAAGTTCCCTTGATTTGCTTTTTTTCTTTATTAGATTCGTGAAACTTTAAGAATGTGTTCCAGGAATAACAGGCAATGAAACAGAAAAAACAGTAGAAAAGTTTTAACTCAAATCCATTGGGTAGGAAGTAAAACTTATCTAGAAAATAGCAGCCTGTGATGAGTAATGTGACAATCAAGGCATCCAAAAAAGGATTTCCAAATTTTTGGACCAGAGTAAAAATGATCATCCCCACGATGAGAAGGATCAGGGAGTATTGAACGGAGTTGTTAGAGTTTTGATAAAAGTACTGGTGAAGGAGCATGTGCCCCATATTCATGTGAGAATAGACTCCAGGCATTTTGGCGTCCAGTGGGGAAGGACGTAAATCGTGGGCCCCCAGGGCGGTAGATCCCACGAAAACAATTTTGCCTTCAATCATTTCTCTCATTTTGGCATCATCAGGACTTGCCACGATGAGATCGTAGAGTGAAATAGCATCAAACTGATTCTCGCCACCGATGTAACGAATTTTAACTTCGCCGTCGCGGCTTATTTCCATCTTCTTTCCGTTGATTTCCAGTTCTCCGGTACGGTCTTTGAAGATCTTGATGGTGTGCTTTTGTTCATCAAAGGCTTCAAAAGCATTAAAGCTTAAGGAGCCGTAGTAGATAGTGTCGACGTTAGCGATCAATTGATAATTTCTAAAAATCCCGTCCCCGTCCTCATAGGCCGTAATGTTGCCTAGACCTGCCTCAGTTTGAACTAAAGTCTCTATAGGGAAAGTATACCGCCCTATCTTTTTAGGATTCATGTCGACTTCTGAACTTCTGGTCTGAACCACATCATTGAGCATTTCCACCGGTGCTTCCGGGAGACCATCTTCTTCACTCATCGCCAAAGTGTAGGCAAGGAAGAGTCTTCTGCCATCGTTTTGAAAATTCCGGATGGATTCGGCCAAAATGTCATCAGGAGACACTTCACCGTATTTAGGAGATTTTTCAGGAAATAAAATATCCAGGGCCACTACTTTGGCGCCAAAATGGTTTAATTGATCAATCATCTTAGCGTGCTCTGTCCGGGGAATTGGCCAGACGCCGAGCTTTTGCAAGGAATAGTCATCAATTTTAACCAGGATGATCTCTTTACTTTTAAAATTCTGATCTAGGGCATTGGTCATTCGGAAATCGTAAAAACGATTTTCAAAGGAGATGGTGTATCCCAGAATTTTCCCCAGCATTTTGCCGCTATCAATGTCGCGCACAATGATTGAGCCAAATATGCAGATGGCCGCAAAAATAAAGATGATAAACATTCCTAGAGGGCGTAGTGATCTTGTGATAAATTTCATAATATAATTGTAGTGCACTCAGGAAAACTTATGGAACTAGAACTTTTAAAGAATAAATTTCATCAACATGTACGGGACTTACAGGATCGTATTACTCAGGAAATGCGAAGCCTCGATCCGTCTTTGATCATAAAAGATGACCCCTGGAACAGACTTGACCACAGTGGAAAACCTGGCGGCGGCGGTCTTACCCGTGCCTTTCAGGGAGACCTCTTTGAGAATGCCGGGGTAAACACCTCCTGTGTCTTTGGGAAAATTGACCCCCAATTCGCTAAAAACCTTAAGGGAACAGGGGATGAGATGTGGGCCGCGGGGATTTCCCTCATTATACATC
>JAEYUK010000017.1 GCA_023432655.1 Pseudomonadota bacterium
AGGGGTTTTCTTATCCGCCACCCCAACATTGTCGAACATCTTCTGGGCATCTTCATCCAATGTTTTTTTTACCCCCATCATGGTCTCAAGGAACTGCTTATTATTCTCTGAGCCCGGTAACATCAACACAAGTTTGTACCAGTAAATAAGATGGTAATAGAAGCGCCCTCTCACCAGTCCTAAAAGGTTTCGGAAGACATGGTCATTATCGTCAATTTCCTTTTTAGGAATTCCCATCATCTCCATGAACTGCCGATAAACCTGACGGTAAGTATAAGAGGCAAAACTAAAGGTTAAGGGGCTCGCAACCCCTGAGTAACTTTCAATAATATTTGAGTTATCCCAAAGAATAAGATCCTCACCCATAATCCCTGGATTAAAAAAATTATCACTCGGAAGATGAGTCACTGGCCGGGTTTGCAAGAGATAGACTTTTCCTTTCTCGACCGCAAACTCAATATCCTGGGCCCCACCTAATCTCGCCTCTAAATCTAAGGCCAGTCTTGAAAGTTCTCTAATGCTACTCTCTTCAAGACACAGACGCTTGATGTCTCCTTCCTGGTTAGTCACTTGCTCCATCTTCCCATTGGAAAAATCAAGGCGGATTTTCTTTTCTTCTATTTGGATTTCCGTTTGATTAAAGTCACTCCGATTAACTTTAATCTCGTCACATGAAACGAGACCACTTACGACACCTTCCCCTACTCCCCAACTGGCAGAGATTAATAAGTGATCTCTATCAAGAGGATCGATGGGGTTACGAGAAAAACAAACTCCTGAAGACTCAGGAAAAAGCATTCTCTGAATCACCACGGCAACTTTGATCCCTTTAAGGGGCAGGTTCTTTTCCCGGCGATAGGTCATCGCCCGCTCAGAAAAACCAGAGGCCCAACAGCGCTTGATCGATTCCTCAATTGCCTCTCTTCCTTTTTGAAAGAGGAAAGTAGAAAACTGTCCGGCAAACGAAGCGTCCTTAGAATCCTCATCACTTCCCGAAGAGCGAACGGCAAAGTAGGACTCATCCATGTTCACACTCTGAAAAAAGTTTTCCAGATTCTTCTTCAGGGCTTCAGGTAAAGGGGACTTTACGAAATGTTCTTCGATTCTTTTTTCTTTGACCGAGAATTCAATATCTTCAGCAATGATAGAAGAAAGATTATTTTGCTCAACGAATAAGGTAAAAGCATCGCTCGATAAGCAGACCCATTCAGGCACAGGTAACTTAAGATCAAACATTTTCTTAAGATGATAGGCCTTACCCCCACCAGTTTGTTCAAAAAGAGATGTGGGAGAACTAGGCAAAAGAATGAAATTGGCAGTCATCGATGGTCCTGGCTATAATTTTTTTATATGTGTAAAATGATAACCAATTTTTAAAATAATTGTTTATATATCAAAGAGTGCCTATGAATCTTATGGAAGAGACTCTCGCTAAACTTAATAGTCGAGGGAACGACACCGCTATTATCAATCAGGAAGGCACAAAGCTTAGTTTCACTTCATTCTACGATCACACCACAAAGCTGAGTTTTTTACTCAAACAGCAAGGTCTGGATCAAAACTCCAAGGTCGTTCTCCTCGCCTCACTCGACTGGCCTTTATACTGCTCAATTGCAGCTTGCTTCCAATTGGGCGCGACCGTTGTCCTAGTGGACCCTTGGGCCAGTTCCCAATATATTGAAAACGCCTTATCCCAAGTTAAGCCAGAATTTTTAATCATCAGTCGGAAAGCTCGACTTTTTTATCTTAAAAAATCGATCCGTAAGATTCCCCGGAAGTTCCTCTTGGACGATTTAATCAGTGATCCGACTTCGATGCGGCTAAAAGAAGTCACTCAGGTTGATGATGATCACACGGCCCTCATCACTTTTACTTCCGGAACAACCGGGATACCGAAAGGTTTTGATCGTTCTCATCTTTTTCTCCTCTCCCAGCAAAAGGCCCACGATACTTTCTTTGATCACCATGAAAAAGAAATTGATCTTTCTATGTATCCGGTCTTTGTGCTTAGTAATCTTAAATCAGGTATGACTTCGGTCTTAATTAAAGGCAATCTTCGAAAGATCGATACCATAAATCCTGAAGATCTTTTTGAGCAGATTAATCAATATCAGGTAGATTCCATTTCCGTTTCGCCGGTGATTCTGGAAAAACTCATCCGTTACTGTGAAGAAAAAAAGATCTCACTTCCTTTAAAGAAAGTATTTACCGGAGGAGCTCCGGTCAGAAGAGATATTTGCGAAAGACTCCTTAAAATTAATCCACAAATTGGCGGATGGGTGGTCTATGGTTCCACGGAAGCTGAACCTATCGCTTTAGTTTCCATGAAGGAAGTCGTAGAAAAAAGCGAAGACCCAAGAATCGGAACTCCTTTAGGCCGGGTGGTGAGTGCTCTTACTTATGAACTTCTTCCTCCTCCTTCCGAAGTCCATCCTTACCATAAGGGTAATGTCGGAGAAGTCGCTTTGACCGGAGACTTTGTTGGAAAGCGGTACTGGAATAATGAGAAAGCGTTCCATGAGAATAAATGGATCGATAGTCTGGGCCGCATCTGGCATAAGACCGGTGATATCGTTCTGGAGAAAGAGGGATTCCTCAGTATGATCGGGCGAAGAAGTAACCCGGTTAAAACACCCCAGGGTGATTTATTTCCTGTGCCGATTGAAAACCAAATCGATCAGATGGAAGGCATCATTAAGTCGGCCTACTTAAAGCTAGATGACAAAATCATTCTCGCCTACGAAGGCTCACCCGCCGCCATAACGCTTATTGAGAATTTTTTTCGGGAGGAAAATCTTCCAGTAGACCAAATCAAACACATTAACTCCATGCCTATGGATGCACGACACCGCTCTAAAATAGATCTCCCCGCATTAAAAAAAGAACTTAAAGGAAAAGCTATGAATGTCACTCACTCTTCTCCGTTATCTCACCGATTACTTGCCTACACGAATGAGAGATTTCCTCTAGTGCCGATTCTCCTTTTTGTTTTTCTTCTCACTTCCGGTTACTCCCATCTTTTTGCAAGCTGGCTGGGTCAGGCTTTTAACTGGCAAGAACCAAAGCTTTGGATAACCATGGGAACAGTCTTCCTATTTATGCTCCAGCTCCGCATGGCGGATGAAATCAAAGATTTCGAGAAAGATTCAAAAGCTTTTCCGGAAAGAATTTTGTCCCAAGGAATTATTAGTTTAAGTCTTGTGAGAGGCATCCTCTACTCGACAATTTTAGTGGAACTACTTTTAAGTTTTGCCATGGGCACTTCTCACCTACTCGTCATGATCATCATGCAAGTTTGGGCGAATCTTATGGCCAAGGAATTTTTCTGCAAAGAATTTCTTGATCCTAAAGTGGCCCTGAACCTTACCCTGCATCAACTGATCCTGATACCACTTGCCATTTTCTCGGCCCTTCCGTTCATAACTTTAGAACAACTTCAGAGCGCCCAAGGAGTGGTTCCAGTCATTATCTTTTCAGTGCTGATCTATACAATTTATGAGTTGGCCCGCAAAACCTGGTCACCGGATCGTGAGAATGACAATGCCGATAGTTATACACGCTTTTGGGGCATCAATGGCGCTCTGATCGTTCAGACAGCCCTGGCCCTTATTATCATGGGTCTGATTGAAGTCATCCCCTTCAACTTTTCTATGAGTTACAAGCTTATCGCTTATGCTCTAACTACCATTTATTTCATAACCTTGATTTTATTCAGAATGAAGACCAGTAGAAAGATGTCTAAGCTAGTGGAAGCAGGTGGCAGTATCTTTCTCTTAGGTATGTGTGCGCTCAATGCTTTCGCACTCTAAAAGTATTTTTTGTCTAATTTTTAGACAGTCTACAGAATTTCGACGCTAGTGCCGATCTAAGCTCTCAATAACCTATACCTAAAGTTGGCAAGTCCCTTGCTTACTATAATTTACACGGGACCCATTAAGGAGTCCCTGTAGACTTAAAATCGTGGTAAGGATTGGGAATGAAAAAAGCTGTTAAAACTCTACTCACCCTAGCTCTCAGCTTAAACCTTTCAGTGGTATCGGCCGCGGGCCTTGCCTATAACCCAGAACTTCTTATTTCTCGATATGCTTCATGGGGGATTGATCCAGATAAACACTTGGCTTCAATCAATCTAAAAGATTCATGGACTAAATTTAAAAAGAATAAAGATATCATCGTTGCCGTTGTGGATACTGGTATTCAAGGTGACCATGCTTTTCTCGCTAAGAACATTTATGTTCCAGGTGGAAAAGTTTCTACCACTAATTACGGTGTTGATTTCTCTACAGGTAAGGTCTCTTATGCTCCGGCCGATGCTCACGGCCACGGTACCCACGTTGCTGGGATTGTGAAATCTATTTTTCCGGATGTTAAGATTCTTGCTCTTAAATACTACAATCCAAAAGCTTCTGGTCAGGCGAATCTTGATGCAACTATCAAGGCCCTGAAATATGCCGTTGATAACAATGTTGATGTTATTAACTACTCAGGTGGCGGTCCTGAAGCTTCGGTGGAAGAGCTTCGTGTCCTTAAAGAAGCAGAAAAGAAAGGTATCCTGGTTATCGCAGCTGCTGGTAACGAGCGTTCTAATATTGATGACAAACGTCATGCCTACTACCCGGCTTCTTACGGACTTTCAAACATCATCACTGTTGGTGCTCACGATGACGGTTTAAATATCATTCCATCATCTAACTACGGTAAAAACTCTGTGGATATCGCAGCTCCTGGTCACCGCATTCGTTCAGCAATTCCAGGCAATGGTGCCGGGTATATGACTGGTACTTCTCAAGCGACAGCGTTTGTTACTGGAGTCGCAGCTCTTATTAAGTCAAAACATCCTAATATGAAGTATGACCAAATTAAAAACATCATTCTTTCTTCTTCTCTTAAGGTGAAAAACTTTGAAGGCAAGATTCTTGGTGCAGGAAAACTAGATGCTGGCCGCGCCATTGAACTTGCTGACGATGTTTCAAATAAACTTAAGAATCCTGCTAAGCGTGCAGTAGCAAACCGTTAATATTTCCCCTACAATGAAGAGATGAAAAAGTCTCTTCTACTCTCTTTGGCTTTAACCACAATCGCCGGCGGACTTTACGCCTTTTGCTATCCTTCCTTCCTGGGCGAAGGGTGGCTTCCTTTGATCTTTATCGCCTTGCCTTTTTTCCTGTGGCGCCTGGAAGTGGCCCCGACTATGAAGAGCACTCTCCTTCACATACTGGCCTACAATCTAGGATTAAATTTAGTTGGTTATTACTGGATCCCTCACACTTTAAGAGAATTTGGGCAGCTCCCTTTTGCTGTTTCCATTCTTTTAGGCGGAATTTTTTCATTGATTCTCCAGCCCCACTGGTGGCTCTACGCTCTTTGGAAGAAATTCCGTCCAGATCTTCAGTGGTATTCGGAAAGAGGTATTCTGATCACCGCCTTTGTGATGACCATCATGGAAAGATATGTCCCTCAACAGTTTCCTTCCTATGCTGGAAGCCCTTGGTTAAATCTCGCTCCCTACTTAGGTCTAACTCCTCACTTAGGAGTTGTGGCCTTTAGTTTCATGACTTATTGGGTGTCCCTCGAAATTTTCACTCAGCTCGCCTTAAAAAAATTCCGTCCTCAGGTGTGGGGTGCCCTCACCGTATTCGTACTCTTAAACGCCCTTTATCCATTAAAAGACATCCAGTCGGAGAAAGTGCTTCCGGTGAGAATTGTTCAGGCGAACATTGGAAACTTCTTAAAAGTTTCTTCGGAACGAGGGGACGTAAATTCATTTGAGGCCATTAATAAAAAATACGAAGATCTCTCGCTTGAATCGAATGGATTCACTCCAAAACTTATCGTCTGGCCGGAAACAGCTTTCCCAGACACCTTCTTTGGTCCACAGACAAAGATTCAACCTATTTTTGAAAGAATCATGGCAGGGTCCCAGGCCGAATTACTGATTGGCGGCTACGACCAGGACATGTCTAAATCCCCGATGGATTTTATTGAAACAGTTTTTAATTCCTCCATTTTAATGAGCGAGGGAAAGTTTAAAACTGCCTATCATAAAAATATTCTCATTCCTTTCGGTGAAACTCTTCCCTTTGGCCCCTTTAACCATCAAATCGTTTCGATCGTTCCGGCGGTTTCCCTCTTTGCTCGCGGAGAAGGAACCCCACTCATGGAGTTAAATGATAAGACGAGATTTGTGACTCCTATTTGCTATGAGATTCTTGAATCCAATTACATGCGAAGTCTTCTTAACCAGTGGGGCAATAATCATTTAATCGTGAATCATACCAATGACTCCTGGTACGGCGACACCGCAGAACCTCGTCAGCATCTGTTCCTGACGAAATGGAGAGCATTAGAGTTTCAACTACCGATTGTACGGAGTACCAACACCGGTATCACTTCAGTGATTTTTCCGGATGGTTCTGAATCGAAAAGATTAGAAACAGGAACAGAGGGAATTCTGGATGTGAATGTCCCTTTAGGAGCGGGCAAGGCCACTTTATATCAGAGCTACGGCGTTTTTCCGTTAGTCGGTATTTTCTTGTTTCTTCTGGTTCTCACAATTATTCGAGAAAGAAGAAAAGCTATTTATTTAAGGAAGA
Organism: Pseudomonadota bacterium; assembly: GCA_023432655.1. Classification (GTDB taxonomy): domain Bacteria; phylum Bdellovibrionota; class Bacteriovoracia; order Bacteriovoracales; family Bacteriovoracaceae; genus Peredibacter. The sequence goes on from JAEYUK010000017.1 coordinate 6,594, forward strand.
GTTGAATCCGGCCTTGAAAAGATCATGAAGACGTAAAACTCCCATAAACTTTTCTCCATCAACAACAGGAGCGACGTTTAAGAGTTTCTTACCACTTTCCATTGTTTTAAGAGCATCAAAGGCGAGAATCCCGATCGGTAACGTGGTTGGATTTTTAGTCATAAGTTTATTCACCGGTGTTTTGATGGCATCCGGACTATTGGCAAAAGCTCTCCGGATATCCCCTTCAACCAGAATTCCTACGAGTTTTGTTTCCGTAATAACTGCACACATGCCAATCGGCTTCTTGGTCATGGCCAGAATGGCCTCTTGAAGAGTCGCCTCTTCTGAAATGAGTGGGCAATCTTCTACGGGAATCATTAAGCGATCAATAGTTAGCGATAAAGATTTACCGAGGAGACCTGCAGGATGGTTAACTGCAAACTTTTCCTTAGAAACACCCATGACGTTTTCATAGAGAACGGCCATGGCATCCCCAAAGGCCAGGGCCAGGGTGGTGCTGGTGGTCGGTGCGAGATCATTAATACAAGCTTCTTTATCAATCGAAGCATCTAAAACAATACCTGCCTGATGAGCAATGGGAGAATCTATTTTTCCAACAAGAGCAATGATGCGCTCTCTTGGAACGGAAAGATAAGGAAGCATTTTAAGTAGTTCTTCAGTGGTACCTGACTTACTGATCAAAACAACGGCATCAGCTTTAGTCACCCGACCTAGATCACCATGCATGGCCTCAGTGGGATGAAGAAAGAAAGAAGGAAGACCGAGAGAGGAAAAGGTCGCCGCAATCTTCTGAGAAATGAGACCGGATTTACCGACACCGCAAATGATCAAACTTCCTCCGGTATGGGCGAGCATTTCAAAAACGGTGATGAGCTTATCTACAACGTCTTTATCGATTCGGGCCGCTGCCTTGGTTAAAGCTTCGGCTTCGTTCACTAAAACTTGGGTAAAGAGATTTTTACGGTCCATGTGTCATCCAAAAGTTTCTTTTTATCTCATTCATTGATAACATAAAAGTCATGAAATTTTATCTTTTAATCACCTCTCTTCTTCTTTTAAGTGGCTGTGCTAGCTACGAGAAATTTCGACAGGTGACTGAAGAACTGGAAATCCCTACTCGTATTTACCGAGCGGATTATAACCAAACTTGGCAAGCGGTCATTCAAGTCATGCGCAAGTTTGACATCGCACAACAAAACCAGGAAGCCGGTTTCATAAAAACACGCTGGATGGATAATACTCTGGAAGTCAATTTCACCGACTCTTTCGGCTCCTCGGATGCGGTAAAAGCTGCGAAATTTAAATTAGTCGTTAACGTGGTTAAAGGCTACCGAACTGGTCGGGAAGTCACTAAGGTCACTATTTATAAGCGCCAGCTTATTGAACAAGACTTCCTTCAAGGTTGGAAAGAAACTCCCACCGATGGTATTGCTGAAAAAACACTTCTCTATCGAATTGAACGTCTCATTGCTACCGACAATAAGCTCAAAGAAATTGATCGCGCTCGGGAAAAAGAACAGTTAGAAAGCTCTGGCTTTTAGATCTTAGCTTTTTCGTTCAAGGCCACAGTCGACCAGAATTTTCTTCTTTGTTCAACGGATTTCGGAGAAACCTTACCCGTGATTTTTTCCAGAGAGTAATCCAGATCCTCAATCAAATCCTGGTATTTGGCCTTCTGAATAAGTTTGGCCAGAGGTCTTCCTGCTTCAACATATTTCACATCACCCAAAGTTCTAATAACACTTTTTACGATGGAAGTACGTTTAAGAGACCCCTTCTCCCCAGTGTAATTAGTCTGATCATACATCATGTTCCAGACTTCAGGGCCTAGGGCGGTAATTTTAAGTTGTGAAATATTATCGAGTGCCTGAACTCGAACAATTAATGATGGATCTTTGAGGGCCTTGGCATAAACCGCATGGTAGTCGTTTTGCTTTAATCCCAGTAGGGCCTTAAGAGAAGCCACTCTCATCATCCAATGGGGATGATCAACAAATTTAGCAATGAAAGGAGCTGACTTTTTCCCCATCACTTGGGCGAGAAGCATTGTTGCGTGCCAACGGTTTTGTTCCGGGAAGCGCCCATCTTTCATGACTTTAATAAGAACCGGAACAGCTTTTTGCTTATGTTTAAAAGTGTGACGTTTAAGCATCGCCTGAAGACCCGGTGTGCGGGCATCCATCGCAAACATATTCTCTAAACGTTCAAGTGTTACGGCGTCTTCTTTCTTTAAGGGAATATTTTTTCCTGCCGGATCTTTTAAAAGCTGAATCTTCTTCTCAACCGCACCAAAAGATAAGGTTGAAATTCCCAGTAAACAGATTAAAGAAATAAATTTCATCATTACCCCAGCATCTTTTCAAATTCAGAGAGAAGATCTTCCGATGTTTTTTCTGATGTAGATTTATCGTCTTTAGGCTCTTCATTCATTTCATTCATGGCGGCCAGCATATCGGCTTCTGAAGTATCCTCTTCATCTGGAGAAGAAAGAAACTCTTCCAATGCTTTATTATCATCAGTACTTGAATCAGTTTGACCAAGATCTTCCAGAAGATCCGATACATCGGCCTGAGTAAGTATGTTATCAGGATCAATCGCTTTAGGAGCAGGTGCTGGTGATGCTTCCGCTGCCGGAACACTTCCGCCCTGGGCCGCAAGAGAGCGTTTCAGCTGCTCATTTTCTTGTTGAAGACGTTTTAAATTCGCTAGATCATCCGAAATAATTTCAAACTCACGTAAGCGGTCACGATACTCATCTCTTTCTTTCGTAAGAGTGGCCATCTCCTGCTTGAGGGCCGGATCAGACATGATGTTATCAGACGAAGATTCAGAAGAATTTGCAAGTAAAGCCTCAAGTTCCTTGATCCTCATTTCCGCAGTACTTAAATTACCTTTGGTCTTGTGAAGAGTTCCTTCAATTTCTTTTTGGGCATTTTGAGCGGAAGCAAGTTGAGCTTCCAAAGAAGCAATCCTCGCTTTCTTTTCATTGATCTCTTCTAACAGGGCCGTGGAGGGTGCCCCATTAATGGCAAGATTCTCACCACCAGTTAAATTTGTTAATGGCATTACAGAAGGGACACTTCCATTAAGATCCATTCCGCCACCGCGAAAAAGTGATGATTTCAAAGCTGTAGAATTTTGAATGATGGAATCCAAATAAGTCTTAACGACGTTAGCCGGAATAGCGTGCTTTAAATTGTGATACTTTCTACGATTAGAAAACCAAAGCCATAAAAAAAGTGTGGATAAGATGACCAGAAAACCAAACTGGATAACCAATAATTCGGGGCCAAATTTATCCAAATAATTAATAACAGTATCGAACACAACCCCTCCATGGATCCGGGTTCTTAACGAGTTTCATTCTAATTATCTAACCCATCAGAATTTCTGTCAAAGCAAAGAAATTATTACTTCTTCAGGATATCCAAAAGTGGCTTATATAAGGCCGGGTTAGCAGCAAGAACAGAAGGTTCAAAAGGATCAAACTCTTCGCCCTTGATACTGGAGATTTTTACTCCGGCTTCCTGGCAAATAAGTGCTCCAGCTCCCATATCCCAGGGCTGGAGACGGTATTCCCAGTAGGCGTCGAGCATACCGGCCGCCACATAACTTAATTCCAAAGCGGCACTTCCCAAACGTCTCATCGCCCGAACTTCGGGGAAACTTTTTAAAAGATCTTTTTCCACTCGTTTGCCTGTGAGATTGGCCGACAAAAGCGATTCATTAAAAACTTTCTTTTTCCGGGTGGCCTTGAGTCTAATTCTGACTTCCTTATCCCCGATCATACGAACGAGGTAGGCCCCCTTGCCTTTAATCGCATAAAATAATTCACAGCTAACAGGATTATAAACAACTCCTACTTGAGGCTTATTCCCTTTAGCGAGAGCAAGGCTTACGGCAAAGAATGGCAATCGGTTATAGAAATTATTTGTTCCATCCAGAGGATCAATAAGCCACTGATATTCGCCGCCTTTAACTCCTTCCATTTTTAGATCTTTGGAAAAGGCGTCTTCCTCTGAAAGGATCTTGTGATCAGGATAATGTTTTCTGATTTCTTTCATCACATAATTTTCTGAAAGGAGATCAGCTTCAGTTGCCAGACCGGATTTACCTTTATCCAAAAGCTTCAAGGGCTTTTCATATGACTTGATCAAATGTTTGTTAAGGATATTCCCGCACTCAAATGACCAGTCGATCATCTGTTCAAGAACTATATCCAGATTAATGGAGGTCGTTTTCATCTTTGTTTTTTTCATGCACCAACTGCTCTATAGATTGAATGTCTTCGGGAGATAACCTTTGTGCCGGTACTGAATAAGATTCGCTCATCCATTGGCCCAGATCTATCAAACGGCATCTCTCACAACAAAAAGGTCTGAATTCAGAACTATAATAATTAAATTTTTTATGACACTGAGGACATTTGACTTCAAGCTTTTTCATTCAAGAACCTTGCTTTTCATAAATCTAAACTTATCAAAGAATTCTTCATTATACGTTATTTCATAGTCGTTGATGCGGTCTACTAAAAACAACCCCTTCACTGAATTTGAGCAAAAAACCCCATCAGCTTTAAGAAGCTGCTCCAGTGATATTTCACTTTCAACTATATCTGAGAAATATAAGGAGGCGGTTTCGATAACTTTTTTTCTCATAACACCATCAAGAACCTGGGGCCCCAATGGCGGTGTATAAATCCGGTTATTATGTACGATGAAAACATTGGCGATAGAAGTTTCAAAAACTGTATTTTGAGGAGAAAGAAAAAGCAAATCATCCTCATCTTCCTGGAGATAAATTTTCTGGGCAAGAATGATTTCCAAATAACTGCCAGCTTTTAGAAAAGAAGGCCACCATTTGGGTCTGACCATTGCAGGACACGTGCGGAGTTTATAAGCTCTCCCCTCACTCACCGGTTCAGGAACTCTCGAAGAATAATGGAGCTTCAGGTCTAAAGAAGAGATCAAAACGGATTTCAAAGAAGGTCTTGTCTGATCTCGATAAACAGTCAGGCGGATGACTTTATTTCCAGTCTCTGCCTGAAGAAGGTTTTCAAGGCGATTTTTAAACAAGGCAACCCACTCATTTTGATCGGCAAAGGGGCCGTAGACGAACTCAACCCCCTTCCTCAGGCGATTAAAGTGTTGATTCCAATCACAAAGCTGCCCATCTACCATTCGCATTGTGGTAAATACTGACTCACCATACATGAAGGCCCGATTCGTATTTTCCGGCATCTAAACCCCTTAAAACTTGGCCACTTTCACCCTCTCATGATAGCTTTGTTCAGGAGATTCAAACTAGTATTTTTTATGATGCAACTAACAATCATTGGATTCGGAAATCAAGCCCGTGCCTGGTCACAGAATCTACAAGATTCAGGGTTCCCTGTTCGCGTGGCC